>NZ_JAUQTX010000171.1:0-15399 GCF_059803775.1 Azospirillum sp. UFLA03-27
GTTATAGTCTCGTGGGCTCGGAGATGTGTATAAGAGACAGTGCCAAGCGCGGCGGCTTCCTGCCCCCGGTGCCGCTGCCCCGCCGGATGTGGGCCGGCAGCCAGTTCGAGTTCCACAGCCCCCTGCGCGTCGGCGACGCCCTGACCCGGACCTCGACCATCCACGACGTGACCGAGAAATCCGGGCGCAGCGGTCCGCTGGTCTTCGTCAAGGTCCGCCACGAGATCCGCCGCGCCGGCGAGACCGACGTCGCGCTGACCGAGTTCCACGACATCGTCTACCGCGAGGCGGCCAATCCGAACGATGCGCCGCCCGAGCCCCGGCCGGCCCCGGCGGACGCGGCTTGGGAGACACGCTGGGTTCCTGACGACGTGCTGCTGTTCCGCTACTCGGCGCTGACCTTCAACGGCCATCGCATCCACTACGACCGGCGCTACGTGACGGAGGTGGAGGGCTATCCCGGGCTGATCGTGCACGGCCCGCTGATCGCCACCCTGCTGCTCGACCTGCTGCGTCACCGGCTGCCGGAGGCCGAGGTCGCCTCCTTCCGCTTCAAGGCGGTGAGGCCGACCTTCGACATCAACCCCTTCTCGGTGTGCGGCACGCCGCTCGCCGACGGCAAGATGGTCCACCTGTGGGCCAAGGACCACGAAGGCTGGCTGACCATGGACGCCACCGCGGTCCTGAAGTGAGGACGCCCCTATGAAACCGCTGTCTGGAATCACCGTCGTCACCCTGGAACACGCCATTGCCGCCCCCTTCGCGACGCGCCAGCTCGCCGATCTCGGCGCCCGCGTCATCAAGGTGGAGCGCCCCGGCGTCGGCGACTTCGCCCGCGGCTACGACGAGCGGGTGCGCGGCGTCGCCTCGCACTTCGTGTGGACCAACCGCTCGAAGGAAAGCCTGACGCTCGACGTCAAGCATCCGGAGGCGCAGGCGATCCTCAAGCGCCTGATCCGCGAGCAGGCCGACGTGGTGGTGCAGAACCTCGCGCCCGGCGCGGCCGCCCGCCTTGGCCTGTCCTACGAGGCGCTGTCCGCCGGGAAGCCGGAAATCATCGTCTGCGACATTTCCGGCTACGGCGGCGACGGTCCCTACCGGGACAAGAAGGCTTACGACCTGCTGATCCAGGGCGAGTCCGGCTTCCTGTCGGTGACCGGCACGCCGGAGACGCCCGCCAAGGCCGGCCCGTCCATCGCCGACATCTCCGCCGGCATGTACGCCTACAGCAACATCCTGGCCGCACTCCTGCAACGCCAGCAGACGGGGCGCGGCTGCCGCATCGACGTCTCCATGCTGGAATCGCTGGTGGAGTGGATGAGCTACCCGCTCTACTACGCCTTCGACGGCGCGCCGCCGCCGGCCCGCACCGGCGCCAGCCATGCCACCATCTACCCCTACGGCCCGTTTCCGTCCGGCGACGGCAAGACGGTTCTCCTTGGCCTGCAGAACGAGCGCGAATGGGTGGCCTTCTGTGAAACGGTGCTGCAACGCCCCGAGCTGGCGCGGGAGGAGCGTTTCTCCAGCAACTCCCGCCGCAACGCGGCGCGCGACGAACTGCGCGGGATCATCCTGGCGGCCTTCGCCGACCTGACCGCCGAGCAGGTGGTCACCCGGCTGGAGCAGGCCGCCATCGCCAACGCCCAGGCCAACGCCATGCAGGATGTCTGGAACCACCCGCAACTGGCGGCCCGCGATCGCTGGCGCACGGTGGAGACCCAGAACGGGCCGGTGCCGGCCCTGCTGCCGCCGGGCATGGCGAGCAACGGGGATGCGCGCATGGACCCGGTGCCGGCGCTTGGCCAGCACACCGACCGCATCCTTGCCGAGCTGGGCTACGCGCCCGGCGACATCGCCCGGCTGCGCGACGCGAAGGCGGTTTGAGCCACGCCGCGAACGGAACGCCATTTTCTGAGAGGACCAGCACCATGCCGTCCACGATCATCGACTCCGCCATCTTCGGCGACATCTTCAGCACCCCGGCCATGCGCGCCGTCTGGTCGGACGAGAACCGAACCCGCAAGTACCTGGACATCGAGGCCGCACTCGCCCGCGTCCAGGGCCGCCTGGGCATCATCCCGCAGGAGGCGGCCGACGAGATCGTCGCCAACTGCTCGCTCGACAAGATCGACATGGCGACGCTGAAGGCTCAGACGGAGCGCATCGGCTATCCGGTGCTGGGCGTCGTCTCGCAGCTCAACGCGCTGTGCCGCGACCGGCTCGGCGAATACTGCCACTGGGGCGCCACCACGCAGGACATCACCGACACCGCCACGGTCCTGCAGATGCGCGAGGCGCTGGACCTCGTGGAGGAGGATCTGGCGGGCCTGTCGGCGGCCCTGGCGACTCTCGCCAAGCGCTACCGGGACACGCCGATGATCGGCCGCAGCAACCTGCAGCAGGCGGTGCCGGTGACCTTCGGCTACAAGATGGCCGGGCTGCTGTCGGCGGTGGAGCGCCATCGGGAGCGGCTGGCGCAGCTCCGCCCGCGCGTGCTGATGGGCGAGTTCGCCGGAGCGTCCGGCACGCTGGCCTCCCTGGAGCATGGCGCCATGGAGACCCAGGCCGGGCTGATGGAGGAGCTGGACCTCGCCCAGCCGGTGATCGCCTGGCACACCATCCGCGACACCATCGCCGAGGTGGGCTGCTTCCTGGGCCTGGTCGGCGGCACGCTCGGCAAGCTGTCGATGGACGTGAAGCTGATGATGCAAACGGAGGTCGGCGAGGTCTACGAGCCCTTCGCGCATGGCCGCGGATCGAGCAGCACCATGCCGCAGAAGCGCAACCCGATCTCCAGCTGCTACATCCACGCGTCGATCTCCGTGCTGCGCCAGCACACGGCGGCCCTGCTCGACGCCATGGTGGCCGACCACGAGCGGTCGACCGGCCCGTGGGAGATCGAGTGGATCGTCCTGCCGGAGGCCTTCTGCCTGCTGGCCGGCGCCCTGAAACAGGCGCGGTTCGTGGTGAGCGGGCTGGAGGTCGATGCCGAGCGGATGCGCGCCAATCTGGAGATGACCAACGGGCTGGTGGCGTCCGAGGCGGTGATGATGGGGCTCGGCCGCCACATCGGGCGCGAGTACGCCCACGACCTCGTCTACGACCTCTGCCGCGAGGCGGTGCGCCAGAACCGGCCGCTGCTCGACCTCCTGGCCGAGACGCCGGAGATCAGCGCCTGCCTCAGCCGCGCCGAACTGGCCAAGCTCTGCGATCCGGCCAATTACCTGGGCCAGTCCGGGGTGATGGTCGATCGTGTGCTGGACCGTGTCAAAAAGCCCGTGGGCGGCTGAGACTTGCCACGGAAGACTGAACACCGGTCGTCGGATCGGCTGTTCCGCTTCGGGAACGGCGCCGTGGGCGGCATACAGGGCGCCCACGGTGCGCTTCTTCTCCGTTTGTGCCGGCGCTCCGATCACGCCGGTGTTGTTCTCGGAATGCCTGCAGCCCGGTGCAAGCCGCAACCGCGCGTCCAGGTGCCGAAGATCGATTGCATCGGCGCTGGATGATCCCCACCGGCTGGCTCCACACCGCGCCATGGCTCACAGCAATGCCGCAAAGCGCCGACGATGTCCATGATGAGCGCCGCGTCCGTCAGCGCCCTGGTCTCATCACGGAAACCAGCGGGAGGCTCTCGTCGGCCGCCTGTTCGGGCGTGATGACGGACTTGTGGTCCAACAGCTTGCGGCCGGCCATATGGTCCGCCGGACGGTTGATGGAATCGATGGCGACCAGCGCGTCCCGGCGGAAGTAGAAGGCCGAGAAGCGGCGATCCCCCAGCGACCCGCGCAGCACCATCCGGTCATGATCGGCGGACAGACCGACGATCTGCAGTTTCACGTCATACTGATCGGACCAGAACCAGGGCGCCGCCGTGAAGGGACGCTCCCGCCCCAGCAGCGCGGCAGCGGCCGACTTGCCCTGCTCGACGGCGTTCTGCACCGACTCCAGCCGCAGCAAGGTCCCCGTGCCGGTGCGACGGGCCGTGCAGTCGCCGACCGCGACGATGGCCGGATCGTCGGTGCGGGCGCTGTCGTCCACCAAGATGCCGCCGTCGCACGCCAGCCCGCAGCCTTCGGCCAGCGCCGTGTCGGGGACGATTCCGACGCCGACCACCACCAGATCCGCCGGATGCGAGCGCCCATCGGCGGTGCGCACGGCGGTGACGCGGCCCCCCTGCCCATCCATCCCGACGACCTTGGCCTCCAGTTCGACCATCGCGCCCTCCGAGCGGTGCAAATCGGCGTAGAAAGCCGCCAGGAACGGCGTCGCCGAGCGAGCGAGCAGCCGGTCCGCGGCCTCCAGAATGGTCACCTCCAGGCCGCGCTTGCGCGCCGCCGCCGCGACCTCCAGCCCGATGTAGCCGCCACCGATCACCACCACCCGCGCCGCCCGGTCGAGCGCCGCGCGTATTCGCCGCGAGTCGTCCAGCGACCGCAGGCCGAGCACACCGTCCAAGTCATCACCGGCGACCGGCAGACGGCGCACCCGCGCACCGGTGGCGAGAGCGAGCCCGCGATACTCCAGGCGGCGCCCGTCCTCCAGGTGCACGTGGCGGGCGGAGCGGTCGATGGCGACGACGCGCGTGCCGGTCAGCAGGGCGATGCCCTGCCGCTCGAAGAACTCGGCGCCGCGGATGGCGAGCTGCGCCTCCTCCATCGTGCCGGCGAGAATCGCCTTGGACAGCGGCGGCCGGTGATAGGGGGCCGCAACCTCCTCCCCGATCAGCGTGATGGGACCGTCATAGCCCTCGGCGCGCAGGGATTCGGCGACCTGCAAGCCGCCCTGCCCCGCCCCGACGATGACCATTCCCGCGTCCGCTTGCGCCGGGCCGCCCATCAGCTCTGGGCCTCCGGCAGGCGGACCACGATGTCGTCCAGCGCGTCGCTCACCCGGATCTGGCAGGACAGGCGGCTGTTGCTCCGCCGCTCCGACGCCGTGCAGTCGAGCATCTCCTCCTCCGTCTCGCTGGGCGGCGGCAGGGAGTCGACGAGCGCCTCGTCCACGTAGCAGTGGCAGGTCGCGCAGGCGCAGGAGCCGCCGCACTCGCCCTCGATGCCGGCGACGCCGCTTTGCACCGCGCCCTGCATCAGGGTCCAGCCCGTCGGGATGTCCACGACCTGCTCCAGGCCGTCGTGCTCGATGAAGGTGACCTTCGCCATGACCGAAACTTCCTTTGGAAAACCGTGTTCTGCGAAAACCGTGCTCTGCGTCTTGGCGCGGCCGGAGCCTTTCCCCCGGCCGCGCCGTCACCTCCGCGATCAGCCGACCGCCAGTTCGAGGCGGGTCGGGCTGCGGAAGGTGGTGGAGGGCATCCAGGGCAGCTGGTCCTGCACCCGGACGAACTCCGGCACGCGCTTCAGGAACTCTTCGATAGCGACGCGGGCGGCCAGACGGGCAAAGGCCGTGCCGAGGCAGGCGTGGACGCCGCCGCCGAATCCCAGATGCCCCTTCGGCTTGCGGTCGATGTCGTAGAGATGGGCGTTGGCGAAGCGCCGCTCGTCGCGGTTCCCCGACCCGTAGGCGAGGCAGACGAAATCGCCGGCGCGCATCGTCTGGCCGTGCAGCGCGACGTCCTTCTGCAGGCAGCGGCGGAAGCGCTGGGCCGAGGTGTTGAAGCGCAGCGATTCCTCGATGGCGTCGGGGATCAGCGCCGGGTTGGCGGCGAGCCGGCGGCGCGCGTCGGCGTGGTCGGCGAGGTTCAGGGCGAACATCGCGAGGAAGCCCGACAGGGATTCGATGCCGGCCATGATCAGCGTGGTGATGGTCATCTGCACCTCGCGGTCGGCCAGCTTCTCGCCGGCGACCTCGGCCTGGATCAGGGCGGTGATCAGGTCGTCGCCGGGTTCGCGCTTTCGCAGCTCCACCAGCTCCTTGGCGTATTCGCTCATCCATTGGAAGGCGGCGAGATGCTCCGCCCCCTTCTGGCGGGTGCGAGGATCGGACTGCACCATCAGCACGGCCTTGTCGCGCACCATCCGCTCGTTCTCGCGCGGCAGGTTGAACAGGCCGAACAGCACATCCACCGTGACCTTGCTGGAGACGTCGCCGACGAAGTCGAAGGTCTTCTCCCCCTGCACGGCGTCCAGCGCCCGGTTGGCCGAGGCGCGAACCGGCTCGGTCAGCCCCTCCACCGCCTTCTTGGTGAAGGCGAACTGGACGATGCTGCGCAGGCGGTCGTGGCGGGGCGGATCGGTGGTGCCCAGCGTGTTGCCGGCGCGGTTGGGCATCTCGTCCATCAGGTTGCCCTTGGCCGAAGAATAGGTTTCCCAGTCGTTCAACGCGGTGACGATGTCGTCGTAGCGCGACAGCACCCACATGTTGGCTTCCTCGCTCCAGAAGCAGGGATGCTCGTCGCGCAAGGTCTTGTAGAAAGGAAACGGGTCGGCATCGACGGCCGGGGAGTAGGGATCGAAACGGAACATCGGGCGCAGTCCTCCGACACCCGCGGCGGCGGGCGGCCAATTGGCAGTTTTTGGTTTGGATCGACGCGAACCGTTGAGGTCGCGAACAATTTCATCCTAGACGGATTCGCCTTTGCGGCGGAATGGACGAAGCGGAAGGAAAATTGTACTTTTCCGACAAACAAAGGCGCGGGGGAGGACGGCATGGAGCAGCCTGCGGAGGGGATGGCGCAGACACGGTCCAGCGCGGTGCCGCTCTTCGCGCTCTACGGCGAGGAGGCCCGGCTCACCGACGCCGAATTCATCCACATTGAGGACATCGAAAGCCGCAGCCGCCTTTATGACTGGGGCATCGGCTCCCACACCCACCGCGGGCTTTTCCAACTGGTGGCGGTGCTCGACGGCGGGGCGCGCGTGCAGATCGACGACCGGATGGCCGAGGTCGCGGCCCCCTGCGTGATCGTCGTTCCTCCGGCGGTGGTGCATTCCTTCCAGTTCCGGCCGGGCAGCCACGGCTATGTGCTGACGGTGGCCGAAGTGATGCTGTTCGACGGGGCCAGCGCACAGAGCCGGCCGCTGTTCGAGGCGCTGTTCCTGCGTCCCTGCCTGATCGATTTCACCGACGCCCCGGCAGCGGCGGAGCGCATCTCCGCGCTGCTCGATCAACTGATGACGGAGTTCCACTGGCCGCAGCTCGGCCGGTCGGCGATGTGCGAGTGGCTGCTGCGCGGCGTCCTGCTGCTGCTGGAGCGCCAGCGCGCGGCGGCGGCCGGTGCCGACCCGGCGGAGCGCGTGCGCACCGAGCTGTTCGCCCGCTTCCGCGCGCTGGTCGAGGACCATTTCACCGAGCATTGGACGATCCCGCGCTACGCGGACGCGCTGGGGATCACGGAATCGCGGCTGAACCGCCTGTGCCGGCATCTCGCCGGCCGCTCCGCCTTCGAGGTGGTGCAGGACCGCCTGCTGCTCGAAGCGAAGCGCCGTCTGGTCTACATCGCCGCACCGGTGTCGATGATCGCCTACGAGTTGGGCTTCCAGGATCCCGGTTACTTCAACCGCGTCTTCAAGAGGCTGACCGGGAAGACGCCGGCCGCCTTCCGGCTTGAGGCGCGCTCCGAATAGCGCGGACCCTTTCTCACCGCTCGGCCGTGTCGAGCCGCGCCAGAATGGCGTCGGCGAGCGCCCGGTAATCGCCCTCCCCGATGGCGCGGGCGTCCAGTTTGAGGTCGCCGACGCGCTGCTGCCAGTCGACAGCGGCGCGGGCCATGCCGCCGGCCAAACCCAGTTCGTCGACGGTGCGCGCGACCTCGCGCATCTCGGCGGCGCGGCGGACGCCGTGGGTCATGACGCGCTCCTGCATGTAGGCGGCGCGCTCCTTGAAGCCGAAACCTGGATAGGTGACGTCCAGGGACTCCAGCACCACCTCGTCCACCCCGGCCTTGCGCCCGGCCAGCACGCATTCGAGGAACAGGGCTTCCAGCCCCTTCATCATGACGCTGCGGATCATCTTGATCGAGGAGGCGGTGCCGACCGGTCCCGCCGCCTCCCCGGCGCTCATCTCCAGGGCCGACAGGGCGGCCAGAGCCGCGGCGGCGTGCGGGCCGGCGACCAGCAGCGGCGTTTTATGAAGCTTCGGATGGACCGGCGCCATCACCGCCAGATCGACGTAGCGCCCGCCCGCCGCCTCGACCACCTGCGCCGACTCCCGCTTGGTGCCGGGCGCGCAGGAGTTGCCGTCGAAGAACAGCGCGCCGGGCGCGAGATGGACAGCGGCGTTGCGGGCGGCGGCCTGCGCCTGATCGGCGGAGACCAGCGAAAAGACCAGCGCGGCTCCGGCCAGGGCGTCCTCCACCCGCTCGGCGCCGGTCACTCCGGCCGTCACGTAGTCGGCCCATTTGCGGGCGCGCACAACCCCGTCGGCGGACCCGGTCTTGACGTCGAAGGCGGCGACCGTGTCCGCCAGCCCGGCGCCCCGCCAGCCGGACCGGAAGGCCGACGCCGCCTCCCCGAAACCGATGAAGGCCACCTTCGCCGTCCGCCGATCCTGCACCGTCATCGCCGCCTCCGCCCGTCCGTGCGCTGGGAGTCCATCTCCCCTCCAATGGGCATGGCTAGCACGCGGACCCGCCGCCGATGTCATTCAATGACGGACCACTCTATCCAATTTTTGAATAGCGTCCCGTCGGTGTTTTGAATGGCCGCTCATGGGCGGGGGACCGGCGAGACGGCCTGCTTCCCGGCCTCGCGCAGCAGATTGAGGAAGTGCGCCTGCGTCGCGGTCGGGCGCCATCCCCGGCGCACGGTGAGGCCGATGGTGCGCTCGGTGTTGGCCAGCTCCACGGGCAGGATGACCAGCAGGCCCAGCTCATGCTCGTGCCGGATCTGGTGCGCCGAGATCAGGGTCAAACGGTCGCTGCCCAGCAGCAGGCCGCGCACCAGGATCTGGGAGCTGGTCTCGACCAGCCCACGCGGTGGTGCTGCAGCGAACAGCGTCTCGAACCGGTCGCGCGTCGGCGTGCCGCGGCGCGGGACCACCCATTGGCACCCCGCCAATTCCTCCAGCGTCAGCGTCGGCCGGCGGGACAGCGGGTGGAAGGCGCGCGCGACCACGACCAGCGGGTCCTCGAACAAGGGTTCCTGCACGATGTCGTCGATGGGCAGCGGGTCGCGCAGCGCGCCGATCAGTACATCGATCTCGCCGTGGCGCAGCCCGTGCAACAGGTCGTCGTAGGGGCCATCGAGAACGTCGAACTGGACGTCCGGACGCTCGCGCACCAGCGCGTTGACGGCGGTCGGCAGGATGAAGGGGCGTGACAACGGCATGCTGCCGACAACGATGCGGGCGGTGTCGCCGCCCAGCCCTTCGCCGACCTCCGCGAAGCCCTGCTCCAGCTCCGTGATCGCCAGTTTCACATGCTGGACCAGCGCCTTGGCGGCGGGGGTCAACGCGATGCCCGCGGCGGTCCGCGTGAACAGCGGCATGCCGGACAGCCGCTCCAGGTCACGGGCTGCGCGGTGCAGGGTGGGTTGCGAGATGCCGACGGTGCGTGCCGCGAGGCTGAAATTTCCGGCGTCGGCGACCGCGGCCAGCGCCCGGATCTGCGCCGCGGTCAGAAGCTGGTCGAAATCCGCCACACCGCGCAGGCCGCCCTTGCGCCCGCCGATGCGGACGGCCTCGCGCGTGCCGGTGCGCAGGCGGTCCAAGGCACGCTCCACGCGGTCGAGGAAAAGCACGCCCATGGCGGACACCGCCATGCCGTCCGGCCGCCGCTCGAACAGGGGAGTGCCGACCTCCTCCTCCAGCTTGGCGATGGCCTGGGTGATGGCGGGCTGGGACAGATGCACATGCTCCGCCGCCTGACTGATGCTGCCGCGCCGCGCCACCTCGCGGAAGGCCCGCAAATGCCGGATGTTGGGAATGCCGTTCATTCGGACTTTCCTGCTCCACAGCATCGCTGCCGGAGTGGCCATAGCAAAATTCAATGGCTCCAGCTTATCGTCGGGACGCCGTCCGGTAAAGGGGCCGGGCCGTGGAGAGCGTTACACCGCCGCCGCGCGCTTGACCGCCTCCATCATGCCGACAAATCCCTGGGCCGAGCGGTATGGCCCCTGCGGATCGCCCGCCTCGGCGAAACAGGCGCGGAGCCGGTCCCAGTCGGGCGCCGGGCATATCTCCTCGAACCAGGGGCCATGCTTCCGCCACGGCGCGAGCGCCGGCGCGACGTCGGCCGGCAAAACGCGTCCGCCGTCGCGTTCCTGCTCCAGGAAGGCCAGGGCCGACCGGCAGCCGCCGACCATGTTCTCGGCGAAGACACCGAGGCTGTCCGGGTGCAGGCGGGGGCGCCCATCCGGGTCGATGTAGAGGATGGGCAAGACCGGAGCCAACCGCGGGAACAGGGTGTTCGCCCAGATGGTCCCGCCCCAGTAGACCTGGGCGATCCGGGCGAAGTGGGCCACTTCGACGACCGGTTCGAGCCCGCTCGCCTCCAGGGGCAGGATCTCGACCTTGGGCTTGGTGACGGTCACGGTGTCGTTGGCCGCGTCGACGTAGAGGGCGCCGATCTGCATGGCGTTCTGGAAATAGCTGCCGCGCAGCGCCCCCCAGATCGGCGACAGGCGGCCGCCCTCCCGGACGAAGGCCGCCAGGGCCTGCGTGATTGGCGTGTCCGGCACAGCGATCCGCCGTCGCAGCCGCTCGAAGACGGCATCGCTGATCTCGCGGCAGAAACCCTTCGGATAAGCGTAGCGGCGCTTCGGGAAGGTCAACCGGCCCTCGTCCCGATCCCGATCGACGCTATGACGCAGGTCCAGCATCAGCGCTTCCAGAGCAGCAAGGTGAGGGCCGAGCCACCGCTCCGTCAGGGCGCGCATCCCCTCGTCGGGCGGAACCAGGCGGCGGTGGCCCTGCCAGAGCCGCAACTGGCGGTCCAACGGAGTTTCGGTGCCCGTCGGCGGACGGAAGGGATCGGTGTGAGTCACGGGCGGGCGGTCTCCGGGAAAGCGGCAACCGTCCATTCGGTCCGCAAAGCCAACCCGGGCGGAGCGGCGCGCGGCATCCCCGATCTGGTCCTCGCCCAGGCTGATCCCGGACAGGTAACGCCATCGCCAGGCCGGAGGTCAATCTTGCCGAGGCGCCGACCTGTTTCAGCCGGCGGCCCTGGCGGAACCGATAGCCCCGGGGACCGTCCGCGAGTTGCTGACCGGCGTCATCACCACGGCGCCTCCGAGCCCTATGGGCTGACCTTCACGCGGGAGAATGCTTAATCCCTGCCGTCTCCCATGATCCCGAGCTGACCGCGCAACGCCGCCAGGATCTCCACCGACAGTTCGGGATCGGCCTGCGCGGTGGCGCGGGCCAGCGCCATGCCGCCGATCAGGGCCGACACGATGGCGATGGCGCGATCACGGCGGCCGGCATCACCTTCCCCGTCCCGCTCCGGCAGGCGTGCCTCCACCGCCTCGAAGAAGCGCTCGACACCGGTCCCGAAGCGCTCCTGCACCGCCGGGTCCTGCCGCGCCACCTCCCCGGCGAAGGCGGCCATCGGGCAGCCGGCGTCTGGTCGGTCGCGGTGCCGTTCGCTCAGGTATCGCGTCAGGAAGGCGTTGAGCGCCCCCTCCGGCGACGCCTCGTCGGCGGGCAGCCGGTCGAGGCTCTCCGCGAAGGAGGCCTCGCACGCCTCGGCGGCCAGCGCGTCCTTCGAGGCGAAATGGCCGTAGAAGCCGCCGTGGGTCAGCCCGGCGGCCTTGGTGATCTCCGCCACCCCGACCTTGTCGAATCCGCGCTCGCGGAACAGACGTCCCGCCGCCTTGACGATGGCGGCCCGGTTCTCCGCCGCCTTTTCCTTGGAAACCTTCACGTCGTCACCCTGTGCATGGCTGCCACGCCTCCAATGTGGGGGATCGCGGCAATATTCATGATGGACGTCATGAATAACTCCATTCATGATGACCATCATCATAACCCGGCGAGCATGGAGAGGACAATGACGGATATGAGCGGCGGCGTGGCCCTGGTCACCGGCGGCACCTCGGGCATCGGGCGGGCGACCGCGCTGGCCTTCGCCAAGGCGGGCGCCACGGCCATCGTCACCGGGCGGCGCGAGGCCGAGGGGCTGGAGACGGTGGACCTCGTCCGGCAGACCGGCGGGCGCGCCGTCTTCGTCCAGGCCGACGTCGCCGACGCCGAGGAGGTCGCCGCCCTGTTCGCCCGGATCGAGCGGGACCACGGCCGGCTCGACTACGCCTTCAACAACGCCGGCATCCATTTCGGCCGCTCGGTGGCCGACACGACGGAGGCCGACTTCGACCGCATGGTCGCCGTCAACATCAAGGGCGTCTGGCTGTGCCTGAAGCACGAGCTGCCGATCATGCTGCGGCAGGGCAAGGGCGCCATCGTGTCCACCGGGTCGGTGCTGGGCCAGATCGGGCTGGCCGGCAACAGCGTCTATTCCGCGAGCAAGGCGGCGGTCGAGGGCATGACCCGCAGCGCCGCCATCGAGGTCGCCAAGTCCGGCGTGCGCGTCAACGCCGTCTGCCCGGCGATCATCCAGACGCCGATGAGCGCCGGCTCCTTCGGCGGGGAGGAGGCGGTGAACGCGGCGCTCGGCCCGCTGCACCCGGTCGGGCGCGTCGGCCAGCCGCGCGAGGTCGCCGACACCGTGGTCTGGCTGTGCTCCGACGCCGCGTCCTTCATCACCGGCCAGTCGATCAACGTCGACGGCGGCCTGACGGTGCAGTGATCCCCACCCCATCCAGGAGTTCGCGATCATGGATACCCTCGACCCCGCCGCCGACCCCGTCGTCATCGTGTCCGCCGCGCGCACGCCGCTCGGCCGTTTCCAGGGCGAGCTGTCGGCCCTGCCCGCCCACGCGTTGGGCGCCCACGCGGTCCGCGCCGCCCTGAGCCGCGCCGGGCTGGCGGCGGAGCGCGTGGACGAGGTGCTGCTCGGCTGTGTGCTCTCCGCCGGCCAGGGGCAGGCGCCGGCCCGGCAGGCGGCGCGCGGCGCCGGTCTGCCCGACGCCACCGGCGCCACCACCGTCAACAAGGTCTGCGGCTCCGGCATGAAGGCGACGATGCTCGCCCACGACCTGATCCGCGCCGGCTCCGCCGACCTCGTGGTCGCCGGCGGCATGGAGTCGATGTCCAACGCGCCCTATCTGCTGGCCAAGGCGCGCGGCGGCTACCGCATCGGGCACGACCGCATCCTCGACCACCTGATGCTCGACGGGCTGGAGGATGCCTATGAGGGCGGACGCCCGATGGGCGATTTCGGCGAGGCGACCGCCGACCTCTACGGCGTCTCCCGTGCCGAGCAGGACGCCTACGCCGTCGAGACGCTGACCCGCGCCCGCGCCGCCATCGCGAGCGGCGCCTTCACCGCCGAGATCGCGCCCGTCACCCTCGCCGTCAAAGGGGGCGAGCGGACCGTCGTCGACGACGAGAACCCGCTGAAGGTCGCGCCGGAGAAAATCCCCGGCCTGAAGCCGGCCTTCCGCCGCGATGGCACGATCACCGCGGCCAGCTCCTCGGCCAACGCCGACGGGGCGGCGGCGCTGCTCCTCACCCGCCGCTCGCTGGCCGAGCGCGAGGGGTTGCCCGTGCTGGCGACCATCCTCGGCCACGCCACCCACAGCCAGGACCCGGCTTGGTTCACCACCGCACCCATTCCAGCGATCCGCAAACTGCTCGACCGCGTCGGCTGGGGTGTCGGCGACGTGGACCTGTTCGAGATCAACGAGGCCTTCGCGGTCGTCGCCATGGCGGCGCAGCGGGACCTCGGCATTCCGCGCGACGCGCTGAACGTCAACGGCGGGGCCTGCGCGCTCGGCCATCCCATCGGCGCCACCGGTGCGCGGCTGATCGTGACACTGCTGCACGCGCTGGCCGCGCGGGGGCTGCGCCGCGGCGTCGCGTCCCTGTGCATCGGCGGCGGCGAGGCCACCGCCATCGCGGTCGAACGGCCCGCCTAAAGCGAACTTTTGTTCGCTTTAGGCTCATATCGCCTCATTCGCCGGCGGGCTCCGGTCGCATGTGCGACCGGGACCGCCGGCGCGGTCCAAAGCGGATCGCAGTCCGCTTTAAACCCCATCCGCCCAACCGGAAGCGCATCCATGCTCTCCTCCCCCGTCGCCGCCGCGCTGGCGCGGCGCAACGTCCATTACGGCTGGGCCGTCGTCGGCGTCACCTTCCTGACCATGCTGGTGTCGGCCGGCGCGGTCGGCGCGCCCGGCGTCCTGCTGCTGCCCCTGCAGCGCGAGTTCGGCTGGTCCACCGCCGACATCTCCATCGCACTGGCCATCCGCCTGCTGCTGTTCGGTCTGATGGGGCCGTTCGCCGCCGCGCTCATCAACCGCTACGGCGTCAAGCGGATGGTCCTGTCCTCGCTGACGCTGGTCAGCGGCGGGCTGCTGCTGTCGCTCGCCATGCACGAGGTCTGGCAACTGATCCTGCTGTGGGGCTTCGTCGTCGGCTTTGGCACCGGCCTGACCGCCATGGTGCTGGGCGCCACCGTGGCGACGCGCTGGTTCAGCCGGCGGCGCGGGCTGGTCGTCGGCCTGCTGACCGCCAGTTCGGCCACCGGGCAGCTCGTCTTCATGCCGCTGCTGTCGATGCTGACCGAGCAGATGGGCTGGCGCGTGGCGCTGGCTCTGCTGTGCGGGCTGCTGTGGGTGGCGGCGCTGGCCGTGCTCGCCCTGATGCGCGACCGTCCGTCCGACCTCGGGCTGGCCGCCTATGGCGAGGAGGGGGCGGCGACCGCCCCGCCGCCGCCCGCCGGATCGGTGGTGGCCGCCGCCCTGGGCGCTCTGCGCGACGCATCGAAGACGCGGGTCTTCTGGGTGCTGTTCGCCACCTTCTTCATCTGCGGGGCGAGCACCAACGGGCTGATCCAGACCCATCTGATCCCGCTCTGCGTCGATTTCGGCGTGCCGGAGGTGCGGGCGGCCAGCCTGTTGGCGCTGATGGGAATCTTCGATTTCGTCGGCACGGTCGCCTCGGGCTGGCTGTCCGACCGCTACGACAACCGCTGGCTCCTGTTCTGGTATTACGGGCTGCGCGGGCTGTCGCTGCTGTTCCTGCCCTATTCCGACTTCACGCTCTACGGCCTGTCGCTGTTCGCGGTGTTCTACGGGCTGGACTGGATCGCCACCGTGCCGCCGACCGTCCGGCTGACGGCGGAACGCTTCGGGCGGGAGCGCGCCAACCTCGTCTTCGGCTGGGTCTTCGCCGGGCACCAGATCGGTGCCGCCTGCGCCGCCTTCGGGGCCGGCTACGCCCGCAGCACGCTGGACAGCTACCTGCCGGCCTTCTTCATCGCCGGGCTGCTCTGCCTGGGGGCCGCGCTGCTGGTCCCGACGCTGGGCCGCGCCCCGGCCGCCAAGCCGGCGCCGGCCACCTGAGGGTGCCAGTTCAAGGCGGCTGTCCTAGCAGGGTGCGGAAAAACGAACATATTTCGGCCTTTTGCCTCCGTTGAGGATAAAAATGCGGGTTTCAGCGGGC
>NZ_JAUQTX010000172.1:0-15376 GCF_059803775.1 Azospirillum sp. UFLA03-27
CGACGACGGCATACGCGATAGCTGTTAGAGTCTCGTGGGCTCGGAGATGTGTATAAGAGACAGGGCCCGGATTCGGGCTGTATCAGCCTGCCCGAACCGGTCCGCGAGACGCTGCCGGCGCTGTGGGACGGAGACGGGCTGGCGGCGGTGCCGCATCTGGGCTTTTCGCGGCCCGGATTCCCCCTTTCGGCGGTTGCTTTGCACGCACCCGGGGTGGCGTTGGCCGGCCCAGCTTTTCCGGTTGTTTCGGACCGTGTCGGCATTATTTAATCTGGGAACGTGCCCGTAAGCCCGGGAGGGGTGGCTCCGCATCAGCCTACCTTTCCGCGCAGGGTTCGCAGAAAGGCTTTTGACGTGAACAATTTCGGCAAGAATCTCGCGCTCTGGATCATCATCGGGCTGCTTCTGGTGGCCCTGTTCAACCTGTTCCAGAGCTCTTCCACGCGCAGCCCGCAGACGACGGTTCCGTTCAGCGAGCTTCTCGCCGAAGTGGACCGCGGCCAAGTGGCCGACGTCACCATCAAAGGAAACCAGGTCTCCGGCCACTTCACCGATGGCCGGTCCTTCAGCACCTACGTCCCGCCCGAAGCCGGGCTGGTCGAGCGGCTGACGCAGAAGAACGTGCGCATCAGCGCCGTTCCGGACGACAGCAACGTGCCGTCGCTGTTCTCCGTCCTGCTGTCCTGGTTCCCGATGCTGCTGCTGATCGGCGTCTGGATCTTCTTCATGCGTCAGATGCAGTCGGGCGGCGGCAAGGCCATGGGCTTTGGCAAGTCCCGCGCGCGCCTGCTGACGGAGAAGGTCGGCCGGGTCACCTTCGACGACGTCGCCGGCATCGACGAGGCCAAGCAGGAACTGGCGGAAATCGTCGAGTTCCTGAAGGACCCGCAGAAGTTCCAGCGTCTGGGCGGCAAGATCCCGAAGGGCGTGCTGCTCGTCGGCCCGCCGGGCACCGGTAAGACCCTGACCGCGCGCGCCGTGGCGGGTGAAGCCAACGTGCCCTTCTTCACCATCTCCGGCTCCGACTTCGTCGAGATGTTCGTGGGTGTCGGCGCCAGCCGCGTCCGCGATATGTTCGAGCAGGGCAAGAAGAACGCCCCCTGCATCATCTTCATCGACGAAATCGACGCCGTCGGCCGCCATCGTGGCGCCGGCCTGGGCGGCGGCAACGACGAGCGCGAGCAGACCCTGAACCAGCTGCTGGTCGAGATGGACGGCTTCGAGGCGAACGAGGGCGTCATCCTCATCGCCGCGACCAACCGTCCGGACGTGCTCGACCCCGCGCTGCTGCGTCCGGGCCGCTTCGACCGTCAGGTCGTCGTTCCGAACCCCGACGTGCTGGGCCGCGAGAAGATCCTCAAGGTCCACATGCGCAAGGTGCCGCTGTCTCCGGACGTCGACGCCAAGGTCATCGCGCGCGGCACCCCGGGCTTCTCGGGCGCCGACCTCGCCAACCTCGTCAACGAGGCCGCGCTGCTCGCCGCCCGCATCGGCAAGCGCGTCGTCGGCATGGCCGAGTTCGAGGCCGCCAAGGACAAGGTCATGATGGGCGCGGAACGCCGCTCCATGGTCATGACCGAGGATGAGAAGAAGCTGACCGCCTATCACGAGGCTGGTCACGCCATCGTCGCCATCCACCAGCCGGACAGTGATCCGGTGCACAAGGCCACCATCATCCCGCGCGGCCGCGCCCTGGGCATGGTGATGCGCCTGCCGGAAGGCGACCGCATCTCGCTGTCCCAGGCCAAGCTGCACGCCGACCTGCGCGTCGCCATGGGCGGCCGCATCGCGGAAGAGCTGATCTTCGGCAAGGACCGCGTGACCACCGGCGCGTCGGGCGACATCAAGATGGCGACCGACATGTCGCGCCGCATGGTCACCGAATGGGGCATGAGCGACAAGCTGGGCCCGCTGCTCTACGGCGAGCCGACGCAGGAGGTCTTCCTCGGCCACTCCGTCACCCAGCACAAGAACATGTCCGACGCCACGGCCCGCACGGTGGACGAGGAAATCCGCCGGATCGTCGATGAAGCGTACGGCGAGGCCCGCCGCATCCTGACGGAGAACATCGACCAGTTGCACACCATCGCCAAGGGCCTGCTGGAGTACGAGACCCTGAGCGGTGAGGACATCGCCCGCCTGCTGCGCGGCGAGCCGCTGATCCGCAACGATGAGCGGGAGGGCTTCTCCCCGGCCCCGCCGAAGCAGCCGACTCCGACTTCGGGCCGCCGCCCGTCGGTGCCGACCACCAAGGAAAGCGGCGGGATGGACCCGGAGCCCCAGGGCACCTGATGCCCGGCGCCTGATCCGCACCACAGCTTTAGTCAGCGAAACCGGCGCTCCGCAAGGGGCGCCGGTTTTTCTTTGCCGACCATTTTCCTGGTGCCTTCCGGCTGTACGCGTTTCCCGTACGTCTTGGCGGAACCAAGGGACGGGACCATCGTACTGAACAGGGTTGTCTCAACCGAAAGCGCCGCCGATGCTGTTCCTGCCCATCTACGACGACAACCCGACGCGGCGGACGCCGGTCGTCACCATGGCGCTGATCGCGCTGTGCGTGATGGTGTTCCTGTGGCAGCTTTCGCTGGGCGCGCGGGGCGGAGACCTCGCCGTCTATTCCTTCGGCCTCGTTCCGGCGGTGCTGTTCGGTCACGCTGAATTGCCGGAGCCGTTGCGGGTCGTTCCGCCCTGGATGTCCGTCATCACCTCCATGTTCATGCATGGCGGCTTCCTGCACCTCGCCGGCAACATGCTGTACCTCTGGATCTTCGGCAACAACGTCGAGGACAGCATGGGGCGAGGCCGCTTCGTGGTCTTCTACCTGCTGTGCGGAACGGCGGCGGCCCTGGCCCAGAGCTTCGCCGCCCCAACGTCCGAGGTGCCAATGGTGGGGGCGAGCGGAGCCATCGGTGGGGTGCTCGGCGCCTATCTGGTGCTGCACCCGCGGGCCAATGTCGGCGTTTTCTTCTGGTTCATCATCATCGTGCGCGTCATCAGCGTCCCGGCGGTGCTGGTGCTGGGCTTCTGGTTCGTCGGGCAGATCCTGAGCGGGGTCACCACCCCGACCTCCGACGACAGCGGCGGGGTGGCCTTCTGGGCGCATGTCGGCGGGTTCGTCATGGGGGCCGCGCTGATCCCCTTCTTCAAGCGGCCCGAGGTGCGGTTGCTGGAGCCCCAGCACAGCCGCCCCTTCGCGGTCGTTCCGCCCGGCACCCGGTTGCGTCGTGGCAGCGTGCCGGAAGCGGGCGACCGCCGCCGTCCCTTTCGATGATTAATAGGGAAAATCTATTGGTCTGGTGGGATTATTCGATTGGACCCTTCGTCACCCGACACTCATGCTGAGGCTGAACAAAAACGGCGGTGTTCGGGAGTTCCGCGATGATCAAGACCTTCAGCTTTGCCTGCATCCACTTCACGGTGGCCTTTACGGTCGGCTATCTGATGACCGGCAGCATCGCGGTGGGCGGCGCCTTGGCTGTAGTGGAGCCGCTGTGCAACACGGTGGCCTATCACCTGCACGAACGGGCCTGGGCGGCCCATGAACGGCGCAAGGCACAGACGGCCGAGGCGGAGCCGGCGGAAGGGACCGCCGTTCCGGCCTGAAGGGATCGGTGGTTATCCCCTCTCCCCTCTGGGGAGAGGGCTAAAGAAACGGAATACCGGCTCAGCGCGACCGCAGGTAGGCCAGCACCGCTTCCGGAGCGGATTCGCCGTAAGGATCGCCGCCTTCGCCGGCGTCGTTGATGCCCGGCTCCTCGAACAGCTTCTCGATCACGCCGTCGGTCACCACCATGGCGTAACGCCAGCTCCGCATGCCGAAGCCGACATGGTCCTTGTTGATCAGCATGCCCATGCGGCGGGTGAAGTGGCCCGAGCCGTCGGGGATCAGCTTGACGTTCTTCACGCCGAGATGCTTGCCCCACTGGAACATCACGAAGGCGTCGTTGACGCTGAGGCAATAGACCTCGTCGACGCCCAGGTCGCGGAACTCCGGATAGAGCGCGTCGTAGGTCGGCACTTGCTGGTTGGAGCAGGTCGGGGTGAAGGCGCCGGGCAGGGAAAAGACGACGACGCGCTTGCCGGCGAACAGCTCGTCGCTGGCGACGTCCTGCCAGCGGAACGGGTTGGGGCCGCCGACGCTTTCGTCGCGCACGCGGGTCTTGAACACGACCGAGGGGACTTTGCGTCCTTCCATGATGGTCTCCGGATCGAAGTGAAGCGGTTGCTGTGGGATGGCCTGAAGCTTAGCCGTTCAACGGATTGACGAAAACCGGCCGGAGCAGCCTGCGCGGTCTTGTCTCAGCATCAGGGCAGGAGGTTCTCCGCGAAGGGGCGGAAGGCCCCCTCCGTCACCAACCGCTTCGCCGCCGCGATGTCCGGGGCCATCGCGCGATCCTCCGTCCACACCGCCACGCGGGCGCGCAGCAGCCCCCGCGCGCGCTCCAATGCGGGGGAGGAGGCCAACGGCGCCCGCAGATCGATCCCCTGGGCCGCGGCCAGCAGTTCCACCGCGACGATGCCCGCCAGATTGTCGGCCATGTCCGTCAGGCGGCGGGCGGCGTGGGTCGCCATGCTGACATGGTCCTCCTGGTTGGCGGAGGTGGGCAGGCTGTCCACGCTGGCCGGGTGGGCCATCTGCTTGTTCTCGCTGGCCAGCGCCGCCGCGGTGACCTGGGCGATCATGAAGCCGCTGTTCAGCCCGCCATCGGCCACCAGGAAGGGCGGCAGACCCGACAGGTGGGTGTCCATCAGAAGCGCAATCCGCCGCTCCGACAGCGCCCCCGTCTCGGCGATGGAGAGGGCCAGCACGTCGGCGGCCATCGCCACCGGCTCGGCGTGGAAGTTGCCGCCCGACAGGATGTCGCCGCTGTCCGGGAAGACCAGCGGGTTGTCGGAGACGGCGTTGGCCTCGCGTTCCAGCACGCCCGCGGCGAAGCGCAGATGGTCGAGCACCGCGCCCATCACTTGTGGTTGGCAGCGCAGGCTGTAGGGGTCCTGAACCGTCTCGTGCCCTTCGCGGTGGGAGTCGCGGATGCCGCTGCCCTGGAGGAGGGAGCGGTAGGCGGCGGCCACGTCGCGCTGGCCGGGTTGGCCGCGCAGGTCGTGGATGCGCGCGTCGAACGGGCCGTCGCTGCCCAGGGCGGCATCGACGCTGAGCGCCCCGGCGACCAGGGCGGCGGCGAAGCCGTCCTCCGCCGCGACCAGCCCGGCCAGACCCAGCGCCGTGGAAACCTGCGTGCCGTTCAGCAACGCCAGCCCCTCCTTGGCCTCCAGCACCAGCGGCGCCAGCCCGGCGCGGGCCAGCGCCGCGGCGGCGGGCAGCCGCTCGCCGTCCACGTCGGCCTCGCCCTCGCCGATCAGCACGCCGGTCAGGTGGGCCAGCGGCGCCAGATCGCCGGACGCCCCCACGGAACCCTTGGCCGGCACCACCGGCAGGACGCCGCGGTTGTAGAGCGCCAGCAGCGCCTCGATCACCACCATGCGCACGCCGGAATGACCGCGCGCCAGCGCGTTGACCTTCAGCGCCAGGATCAGCCGGACCACGCCCGGCGGCAGGTCCGGCCCGGTGCCGGCGCTGTGCGACAGGACCAGCCGCCGCTGCAACTCGCGGACCTGTTCCGGGGGGATGCGCTTCTTCGCCAGCAGGCCGAAGCCGGTGTTGACGCCGTAGACCGCGCGCTCCCCGCCCGCCGCATCCGCCACCGTGCGGGCCGAGGCGTCGATGGCGGTGCGGCAGCCGGGCGCCAGGGCCAGGATGGGCGGGTCGCGCAGGATGCGGCGCAGGTCGGGCAGGGCGAGATGGCCGGGGGCGAAGGTCAGCGTGTCGGTCATGCGGCGTTCCTTGAAATGGGGCGAACAGGGCAGTCCTTCACATGAGGCGCCGTTGTCGTTTGCGCAAAGGGGGTGGTTTTCAGTGGCATTCCTGTGATGTCCCTCAATCTTCAGATTTCATTTACCAAAAACGCGCCAACTGGCCTCGCCTGCATCCAGTGGGCACTGCCGCAAACGGTGACAA
The DNA here is from genome assembly GCF_059803775.1 of Azospirillum sp. UFLA03-27. Classification (NCBI taxonomy): domain Bacteria; kingdom Pseudomonadati; phylum Pseudomonadota; class Alphaproteobacteria; order Rhodospirillales; family Azospirillaceae; genus Azospirillum; species Azospirillum sp. UFLA03-27. The sequence continues at coordinate 6,017 of NZ_JAUQTX010000172.1, forward strand.
TTGGAGGGCTGTAAATGCCTCGCTTGTTTTCTCGCGGGTCTGAAAAGACCAATAAAGATATGGCTCACGGGGGACGTTACTTCACCCGGGTACTCGTTGGTGCATTTGTCTTCAGCGCTACCATCAATCTCCTGATGTTGGCGATGCCACTTTATTCCCTTCAGGTCTTTAGCCGGGCCATTCCGTCCGGCAACATCGATACGCTGGTCATGCTGACGGTCATCGTCGTCCTGGCCCTGACGTTGAGCGCCGCCATGGAAACGGTGCGGGCACGCATCCTGGCCCGCGCGGGCAACGCGCTGGAGGTCACCTGGCGCCGTCGGCTGACCGCCGACGTGCTGGACGCTTCGGGCCGCGGCCGTCCGGACACCGCCCCGGTCAGCGACCTCATGGAGGTCAAAGGCGCGATGAGCCGTCCGTCGCTGCCGGCCCTGATGGACCTGCCCTGGGTGCCGCTGTATGTCATCGGCATCTACCTGATCCACCCGCTGCTCGCCGTGATCCTGGTCGCCGCGATGGTCATCATGACGGCGCTCGGCTATCTGAGCAACTGGGCGGTCCGCCACTTCGCCGAAGACAGCAAGGCCCCGGCCAGCCGCTCGCAGCGCCTGTTCGACTCCCTGCTGTCGCGGTCGGAGACGGTGCGCGGCCTGCGCATGGGGCCGAGCGCGCTGGACGCCGTGGCCCGCGATGCCATGACCACCTCCGCCCTGCAGGGCCGCTCGACCGAGCGCGCCGCCGCCATCGGCGCCTTCACCAAGTGGGTCCGCATGGTCATCCAGATCGCGGTGACCGGCGTCGGCGCCCTGCTGGTAATCGAGCAGCACCTGTCCTTCGGCGGCATGATCGCCACCTCCATGCTGGTCGGCCGCGCCCTCGCCCCGGTCGAGCAGACCGCCGGCGCCTGGGGCCAGATCCAGAAGTCCTACCAGGCCTTCCGCCGCCTGTTCCCGCTGCTGAAGCGCCTGTCCCTGGAGCCGGAGCGCCCGACGATCCCGGTGGAACGCGAGCGCCTGACCGTCGAGAACCTGCTGTTCGTCTCCCCCCGCGACCAGAAGCCGATCCTGCGCAGCGTCACGCTGGCGGTCGAGCCGGGCCAAACGGTGTGCATCGCCGGCCCCAACCGTTCCGGCAAGTCGGTCCTGGCCCGTCTGCTGGCCGGCGTGGCGATGCCGTCGGCGGGCACCGTGCGGCTGGGCGGTCTGGCCGTCGCCTCGCTGAACCCGGAAACCCCGGAGCAGGGCATCGGCTACATGGCGCAGGGCGCCGATCTGCTGCCCGGCACCATCGCCGAGAACATCGCCCGCTTCACCGAGACGACGCGGGAGAAGGTCGAGGACGCCGCCAAGCGCGCCGGCATCCATTCCTGGGTCGAGAGCCTGCCCGGCGGCTATGAGACCGAGGTGACCGACCCGCTGTTCCCGATCACCGGCGCCTCGGCCCGCCTGATCGCCCTGGCCCGCGCCGGCTACGGCCGCCCGTCGCTGATGGTTCTCGACGAGCCGTCGGCCGGCATGGACGAGATCGGCCACAAGGCGGTGCGCGAGTTCATCGTCGAGGCCAAAAACAGCGGCGTCACCACCATCGTGCTGACCCATTCCCCGGCCTTCGTCGACATCTCCGACAAGACCTTCGTTCTGAAGAACGGCATGGCGGTGGAACTGCCGCAACGCCAGCAGGAGCAGCAGGGTCCGAACTGGAGCCGCCTGCGCAACATCGGCCCGGCGCCGGTGCAGAGCGCCGCCGGCTGACGCCGGAAACTCCAGACCAGTACCTGTGCGACTTCCGGCGATTAAGGACCGATTGTTATGACCGACACCACCATGAACACCTACAAGACGAAGACCATGACGTCGATCGGCGCGCTGCGCGCGCTGGTTCCCGACACCCGGGTCAGCGGGCTTCTGGCCGGCGGCTTCATGGTGCTGGCGGTGGGCTTCGGCGGGATGACCGCCTGGGCCGCGCTCGCCCCGCTTCACAGCGCCGTCATGGCCTCCGGCGCTCTGGCTCCGGAGACCGGCCGCAAGATCGTGAAGCACACCGAGACCGCCCAGATCGAGGAGATCCTCGTCAAGGAAGGCGACACGGTGAAGGCCGGTCAGGTCCTGATGCGCCTGGACAGCACCGAGGCGGCGACCCGGCTCCAGGTGCTCAGCACCTCCTGGCTGGAAACCCAGGCGCTGGAAGCGCGCCTGACCGCCGAGCTGTTCGAGCAGCCGGCCATCGAATGGCCGGAGGAACTGCTGCGCCGCCGCGGCAGCGACCGCACGGTCGAGAAGCTGATGGGCAACCAGGAGACCCTGTTCCAGGTCCGCCGCAACCAGCTCGACACCGAGGCCAAGCTGACCAAGGAGCGCGTCGCCACGCTGCGCGAGGAGGGCAAGAGCCTTCAGGAGCAGCGCAGGTTCCTGGCCCGCGAGATCCAACTCATCGAGGACGATCTGGTCATCACCCAGGGCCTGCTGTCCCGCGGCAACGCCACCCGCACCAAGCTGGTCGAGCAGCAGAAGGAAGAGGCGCAGCTCAAGGGCCGCGACCGCGAACTGGAGGCCCGCATCGCCCAGGCCAACCAGGCCGCCGTGGACGCCGAGGGCGACCTTCTGCGCCGCCGCAACGACTTCCGCGAAAAGGTGCTGGTCGATCTGGAGAAGTCCCGCGGCGACGTCATCCGCCTCGCCGAGCAGATCCGCGACGCCGCCAACCGGCTGGAGACCCGAGCGATCAAGGCTCCGGACGCCGGCACCGTCGTGATGCACAGCCATTGGGCCGCCGGCGGCACGATCACCGCGAACGAGCCGATCCTGGACATCATCCCGGACGGCCGCGCCCTGCTGGCCGAGGTGAAGGTCCAGCCGAAGGACATCAAGTCGCTGACCGTCGATCTGCCGGTGAAGGTGCAGTTGACCGCCTATGACAGCCGCGTCGTCGGCTCGCTGGACGGCACGGTGACCTACGTCTCGGCCGACCGCGTGATGGACCCGATCACCCGGCAGGAGTCCTACATTGCGCGGATCAAGCTGAAGGACAGCGACTCCCATCAGGTCCACAACCTGACGATCAAGCCGGGCATGCCGGTGGAGGCGCGCATCCTGCTGTCCGCCCGCACCCCGCTCGACTATCTGGTTCAGCCGTTGTCGCACTCCTACGTGAAGGCGTTCATCCAGGAGTGAGGCAGGGGTAGGGAGCGTCACGCTCCGCGAGGGTTCGAAAAAGGAAAGGGCGGCTTCCCACGGGGGAGGCCGCCCTTCCTTGTTTGACGAAGCGGGATGGTATCAGCCGCGCGGGCCGTGCAGGCGCCGTGCCGCGAGGTCCAGAGCCAATTTCAACTGGGCCAGCGAATAGGGTTTGTTGACCACGCCCAGCGGATAGGTCTCGGTGATGCGGGCCATGATCGCGTGGTTGGCGTAGCCAGACAGGAAGATGGAGCGGATGCCGTAGTTGGCGCGCAGACGCCGCGCCGCTTCGATCCCGTCGCCGCCGGCCAGCCGAACGTCCATCAGTGCCACGTCGGGACGCTCGCGCCCGGCGATGGCCACCGCCTCCTCCTCGGTGCGGGCGGTGCCGCAGACGATGTGGCCGAGATCCATGGCAGCCATCCCCACCGCCTCGGCGGCCAGGGATTCGTCCTCCACGATCAGCAACCGCAGGGGGCGGATCGCCGCCGGGGTGTCGCGTCGGGTGGAATCTTTCCGGTCGGCCTGGGCGGCCGGGCCACAGCGGTGCCGCCATTCCAGGCGGGGCGACGGTCGTGCCAGCGTGTCCACATCATCCCGTGCCATAACCACCCCCATGCGTCACCGCAGGTGTTATTGGTAAAGATTCATTTACCAAATAAAGTGGTAGCTGCACCCATTTTGGAGTTCAAGGAAAATCGGTGTGACGTGGGTGCGTTCGGACGAGGTGCGACCTTCCCGCAACAATGCGGAGAAGGAGGAGTCAGCGCTTGGGACGGCTCAGCCAGTCCACGTTGCCGCTGCGGGGAGCGGCGCCGTTGGTTCCGGAACTCCCTTTGCGACCGGACAGGGGCGAGAGCCAGGAGGGAGCCGGGGGCGCGTCGGGAACGGGGTCCGGTGCCACCGGGCGCTGCGGCGCCGGGGCCGGCGCACGCGGCACGAAGGGCGACAAGACGGGCGCCGGAGCCAACGGTGGTGGCGGCGAGACCTCGCGCACCGGTTCGGAAGCGAAGGACGGGGCCGGCTCGTCGGACGGCGGCGGCGCGTAGGTTTGCGGCGCGGTCTGTGGGGAGGAAGTCTGCGGGGAGGAGGTCTGCGGCGAGGATGGCGGTGCTGCCGGAGACCCGGTGGCAGACGGGGGACGCGGTTCGGCGACGGCCCGCGTCGGGCGGTCGTCATCGTCCACCGGGCCGGTCTGGGTGTTGATGCGCCGCGCCTCGTCGCGGATGGACAGCAGAGTGGACACCGCGAACTGGAGCAGCGGCGCCATCGTCTCCGAGTTCGCCAACTCCTCCGCCGTCAGGGCGGCGAAGCGCTGGCGCACCTGCTCCACCGCGTCCTCAATGCTGTCACGCAGGGCGCCGGTGTCCTGGAGGACGCGTTCCAGATCCTCCCGGAGGGCCGAGATCTCGCAGGCCTGACGCAGCTCGTGAAAGCCGATGGGAGTCCCCGGCGTCCGCCCGGAGTCGGCGGTCCGCTGATCCTGAGATCGGAAATCATAGGGCATCTTCGCCAAACGCCGGGCCCTATCCTGCAATCCAGGCGGAGACCAAGGAAGGTTGCCGTGTCACAGGTTTAATGCGGTTGAACATGGTTGGAAACCGTTTGCGCACCCCAATCGCTTGTACTATTTTTTCCGCACCGGGGGGAACGGAATCCTGCGGTATCACAAATCCTACCCACCCCTCCCCAGAACCACGCATGCCGGGTACTCACGGTGTCGATTGATCGCGCGGAACTGGAACGGCTCCTTGCCGATCGTCCGACTGGAAACCGCTCGGCCATGCAGGCCGTCCGCGAAAGCTACGCCGACATCGGCCTGATGCGCGAGCGTGGCCTGTCCTGGGCGGACATCTCCGACGTTCTGGCGAAGCTGGGCGTTACCGCCCGCGACAACCAGCCGATCTCGCCCGTCACCCTGCGCTCCGCCTTCTTCCTCGTGGGGAACGAGGGACGCGACGGAGCTGCGGACGGGGAGAATGCGGGTGAGACGACCCCGCGCGAGACTCTGGACGCGGTGCACCGCGCTGCCCTGGCCGCTGGACAACCGTCGGACGGCGAGGATGCGGCGCTTGAACCGGAACCGGAACCGGAACCGGAACCGGCCGAACCGGACATGGCGGACCGCGCGACCGATGGTTTGTCGGAAGCCGCCGTGCCGGACCCGGAACTCCCTCCCGATCCTGAACCGGAGCCGATCCCGGTTCCGGAACCGGAGTCCGCCGGTGCGCCGGAGGACGCGACTCCAACACCGGTTCCGGACGTCTCGGCCATACAGGCTCCGCTTCCCAAAGCTCCGGACCTTAACGTTTCAACACCTCAAGATTCGACAACGAATAGACCCTGGAAAGGCGATCGCATGCTGGGCACCATCTTCGTTCTCAACGACCGCGGTGGCGTCGGCAAGACGCTGCTGTCTCACCACCTGATGGCGACCGCCATGCTCGAAGGCCTTCAGCTCAAGGTCGTCGAATATGAGGTGAACGAGCGCCTGAACCGCCTGTTCGGCCCGGAAGTGGTGGAGCACCGTCGCATCACCCAGGACTTCATGAACATGATGGGCTCGGGCGACGGCTTCTACGAGTTCTGGGACCAGATCGGCCCGGAGCTGCAGCGCGGCGGCCGCCTCTTCGACTTCGGCGGCAACATCTCCCAGTGGTTCTTCAACTGGGCCGAGGTGTCGGGCTTCGACTACTATGTCGGCGAAGGCGAGCGGCTGACCTTCATGGTGCCGGTCACCGTCGATCTGGCTTCGCTGTCCACCGGCATGAACACGCTGGAGCGCATCGCCACCATCGCCCCGAAGGCCAAGCGCGTCCTGGTCGAGAACGGCTTCTCCGGTCCCTTCTCGCAGCTCGACGACAGCCAGTACGCCCGCCGCAAGGCGGAGATGGTCGAGCGCGAGGGCGTGGAGGTCATCTCCATGGCGCCCTGCACGGCCCCGGCCTGGGCGCGCCTGACCGGCCATCGCATCGACGAGGTGGCGCAGATGACCCGCGAGGATCTGGTGAAGCTGGGCATGACCCCGCCGGTCGCCTCCCGCTCGCTGATCATCATCCATGAGTGGCTGCGCACGATGCGGCAGGCGCTGTCGCCCTATCTGCGCGACGCCTTCAACCAGTCCGCCGGCCCGGCCGCCAAGACCGGAGCCCGTCAGGGCGCGCTCTGAGCGGACGACGCATCGCCGGCATGTGAGAACGGGGGCCTTCGCGGCCCCCGCTTCTTTTTGTCGAACGAAGAAATTACGCGAAGGCTTCGACCAGCGCTGCGAACTCCTGGGGGCGTTCGGCGTGGAGCCAGTGGCCCGCGCCCTCGATCATCTCGATGGCGGCCTTGGGGAAATGGCGTCGGATGGCCGCGTGGGTCTCCGGCACGATGTATTCGGAGCGGGTGCCCCCGATGAACAGGGTGGGGCCGTCGTACCGGGCGTCACCCAGATCCGGGAAGCCGATCAGGTCGCTCATGCGGGCGCCGATGGCGTCGAGGTTGATCCGCCAGTGAAACGACCCCTGCTCCAGAACGAGATTTTGCAGCAGGAAGGAGCGCAGGGGAGCTTCCGGCACCGCATCGACCAACTGCGCCTCGACCTCCGACCGGCGGGTGCAGCCTTCCAGCTTGGCCTGCTTCATCGCCGCCACGAAGGGGGCGTGGGTGTGGGTGTAGGCGACCGGCGCGATGTCGGCCACCGCCAGACGCTCCACCCGGTCGGGATGGTTCAGCGCCAGGGTCATCGCCACCTTGCCGCCCATGGAATGACCGACCACCGACGCCCGTGCAAAGCCGCGGTCGTCGAGGAAGCGCAGCACGTCCGCGGCCATTGCCGGGTAGGTCATCTCGTCCGACCAGGGGGCGCCGCCGTGGTTGCGCAGGTCCAGGGCGTAGACCCGGTGCCGCTCCGCGAAGCGCTTCGCCAGGGTCTGCCAGTTGCGCGCCGACCCGAACAGGCCGTGCAGGACCAGCAGGGGGGTGCCGCCGTTCGCTTCGCCGGCTTCCAGATAGGTGAGGGGAAGACCCTGGGCCATGGACGTTCCGCTTGTCTGAAGGGGAGGGATGGGACAATGGGTGGGCGGCGATCCTAGCAGACCGTTTCCGCCCGCCGCCTTCAAATTCCACACGGGCTGGCATGCCGAAAGGCGTGACGCTGGCCGGGAAAACGCTAGGATGGCGCCGCCCATCAGAGGACCCGTACCACCGTGCTCCGCAACATCCTGTCCGTCGGCGGGCTGACGCTGGTCAGCCGAGTCCTTGGTTTCCTGCGCGACGTTCTGACCGCAGCGCTGCTCGGCGCCGGGCCGGTTGCCGACGCCTTCTTCGTGGCGTTCCGGCTGCCCAACCATTTCCGCGCCCTGTTCGCCGAGGGGGCTTTCAACTCCGCCTTCGTGCCGCTGTTCTCCGCCAAGCTGGTGCAGTACGGGCAGGCCGCCGCCAAACGCTTCGCCGAGGAGGTGATGAGCCTGCTGCTGGTGGTGCAACTGCTGTTCCTGGCCGGCATCCTGGCGATCATGCCGCAGTTCATGACGGTCTTCGCGCCGGGCTTCTCCGACGAGCCGGAGAAGTTCCGGCTGGCCGTCCTGTTCACCAGCATCACCTTCCCGTACCTGCTGTTCATCTCGCTGGAATCGCTGCTCGCCGGCGTGCTGAACAGCATGGGGCGGTTCGGGGCGGCGGCGGCGGCACCGATCCTGCTCAACCTGTGCCTGATTGCGGCGATGGTGCTGGCCGCGCCGCTGATGCCTACGGTCGGCCACGCCCTCTCATGGGGCGTCTTCGCCGCCGGGCTGGCGCAGTTCCTGTACCTGTATTGGGAGGCGAGCCGGGCCGGAATGGGGCTGCGGCTGGCCCTGCCGCGCCTGACGCCGGATGTGAAGCGGTTCCTGACCGTGCTGGGACCGGCGGCGCTGGGCTCCGGCCTGACGCAGATCAACCTGTTCGTCGACACGCTGATCGCCTCGCTGCTGCCGACCGGGGCGGTGTCCTACCTCTACTACGCGGACCGGCTGAACCAGTTGCCGCTGGGCGTCATCGGAATCGCGGTGGGGACCGTTCTGCTTCCGGAGATGGCGCGGCGCATCAAGGGCGGGGACGAGCCGGGCGCGGTGGAGAGCCAGAACCGGGCGGTGGAGCTGTCGCTGGTGCTGACGCTGCCGGCCGCCGCCGCCTTCCTGGTCGCCGGCCTGCCCATCGTGTCGGTGCTGTTCCAGCATGGCGCCTTCGGCCCGACCGACGCCGCGCGGTCCGCCGCGACCCTGCAGGCCTACGCGCTGGGCCTGCCGGCCTTCGTGGTGATCCGCAGCCTCGTGAACGGCTTCTACGCCCGGCACGACACGGCGACCCCGGTGCGGGTGGCGCTGGCCGCGACGGCGGTCAACGTGGCGCTGAAGCTGGCGCTGATGGGACCTCTGGCCCAGGTCGGGCTGGCGGTGGCGACCTCCGTCGCCGCCTGGGTCAACGCCGGGCTGCTGGCGTGGCTGCTGACCCGGCGTGGGCTGTTCAAGGCCGACGCCCGGCTGCTGCGCAACCTGCCGCGCATGGCCATCGCGGCGCTCGCCATGGGCGGCACGCTGTGGCTGGTGCAGACCCAGCTCTCGTCCTGGCTAGCCGCCCACAGCCTGTTCGAGCGGCTGGGCGGGCTGGTGCTGCTGGGCCTTGCCGGCCTGCTGGTCTACGCGCTGCTGGCGGTCGCGCTGGGCCTGCTGCGCCGGTCGGACCTCGGGCGGTTCCGCCGGCGCCGCAAGAGCGTTTAATGCTTAAGCCGCCGGCCCGTTCTTGACGGGACGAGACGGGTCGGCGGTCCATTCCGACATCGACCCGTCATAGAGGCGGACCCCGTCGATCCCGGCCAGTTCGCTCAGCGTGAACCAGGACACCGAGGCGAGGTGGCCGGTGTTGCAGAAGGTGATCGTTGCGTCGCCCGCACCGGCTTGATCCGCCAGAGCCTTCACCGCGTCGGCGGGGAGGAAGCGCTTTTCTGCGGCGGAGTAGAAGGCGCCGTTCTCGATCAGCACCGCCCCCGGAAGCGTGCCCGGAACGCGGGCCTGCGGGCTCTTGGCCTTGCCCTCGAACTGCTCGGCGGAGCGGGAGTCCAGCAGCGGGACGGAGCCGCCGGCCACCGCCGCCGACATGGGCAACGCGACGCGCGTCTATTGGACCTTCAAGTCGCTGGGCCACGACCTGTCTCTTATACACA
>NZ_JAUQTX010000173.1:0-15209 GCF_059803775.1 Azospirillum sp. UFLA03-27
GTTATAGTCTCGTGGGCTCGGAGATGTGTATAAGAGACAGGGGTGGCTGCGATGGGAAAGACGCGTGTGCTGGTGCTGGGCGGCGGGCTTGGGGGCGTGTCCGCCGCGCTGACTCTCACGGCGACCGAGGCGTTGCGCGAGAAGTTCGACGTGACGCTGGTCAGCCACGGCTGGCGGCTGGGCGGCAAGGGGGCCAGCGGCCGCAACGCCAAGCAGGGCCAGCGCATCGAGGAGCACGGGCTGCACATCTTCCTGGGCTTCTACGACAACGCCTTTCGGATGGTGCGCGGCGCCTACGCGGAGTGGGACGAGCCCGCCGACTACGCCTTCCAGACCTGGCAGGACGCCTTCCGCCCGCTGTATCAGGTGACGCTGATGCAGGACATCCCGCGATTCGGCAAGACCCGCTGGCACTCCTGGAACCTTGATTTCCCCAAGCGCTCCGGCACGCCCGGCGACCCACGGTCGCTCGGCCCGAACGGCTTCGCGGCCTTCCTGATCGGCGCGCTGCAAAATCTGGTCGCCAAGCACGACCATCTGCCCGGCCATCTGACCGCGAAGCTCGGGCTGGACGCCCTTGAGAAAGCGCGGACCCACATCGAGGAGGCGGGCGACGGCGCCCTGGACCACGGGCTGATCGTCGATCTGCTCAAGCTCGTCCAGAAAGGCTTCCAGGCGGTCCTGGAACCGCTGCTGAAGCTGTCGGACGAGGGCTGGGAGTTCGCCTGCTTCGCCGATTTCGGCCTCGCCTTCGCCATCGGCTGCTTCGCCGACGTGCTGCCCTACGGCAAGGACGGCTTCGACCGCATCAACGGCGAGGACTTCCGCGAGTGGCTGCAGAAGAACGGCATCTCCGACACCTTCGCGTGGTCGGCCCCGGTGCGCCTGCTCTACGACATGTGCTTCTCCTACAAGAACGGCGAAGCGACCGACGGGCCGGAGAACGCGCGCTTCGCCGCCGGCGCCGCGGCGGAGATCCTTCTGCTGATGGGCTTCGCCTACAAGGGCGCGCCGCTGTGGAAGATGAACGCCGGCATGGGCGACACCGTCTTCACGCCCGCTTGGTTCGTGCTGAAGCAGCGCGGGGTGGACATCAAGCTGTTCCACCGCCTGACCAAGCTGGAAACTTCGGAGAACGGCGCCTGGGTGGAACGGGTGCGCCTGAACCGGCAGGTCGATCTCGTCAACGGTGCCTATGACCCGTTCGTCAAGGTCGGCTACGGCGACGACGGGAAGTGGCTCTACTGCTGGCCGTCCGAGCCGGACTGGAGCCAGATCGTCGACGGCGACAAGATCCGCGACGCCGGTATCAATCTGGAATCGGTGTTCTGCCACTGCACCGCCGGGGAGTCGGTGCTGGAGGTCGGCAAGGACTTCGACCTCGTCGTCCTGGCCATGCCGCCCGCCGCGCTGGCCGACCCGGCGGCCGAGTTGATGGACGCCAATCTGCGCTTCAAGCAGATGGTCGAGGTCACCCCGGCGGTGCCGACCCAGGCGGTCCAGCTCTGGATGACGCCGAGCATCGAGGAGATGGGCTGGAAGGCCGGCCCGACCGCCATGACCAGCTATGTCGAGGAACTCGACAGCTGGGGCGAGATGAGCCATCTCATTCCCGCCGAATCCTGGCCGCCCGGCACGGTCAAGGCCGTGGAGTATTTCTGCGGCACCGCCCATTGGCCGGCCGGCGCCCCTCCCTATGCTTGCGGCCTGCCGCAGCGGATGGCCGCGGACGTCCGCCGGGACGCCACGGAGTGGCTGAACGCCAACGTCGGGGTGCTGTGGCCCAACACGGTCAAGGACGGCGTGTTCGACCAGAGCCAGGTCTATTCCTCCTACTACCGCTACAACCTCGACCCGTCGGAGCTCTACGTGCAGTGCTTCCCGGCGACGGTGGAGACCCGGCTGAAGCCGGGCGACAGCGGCTTCGTCAACGCCTTCCTGGCGGGGGACTGGACGCGGACCTGGTTCAGCGCGGGCAGCGCCGAGATCGCCGTCCTGTCCGGAAAGCAGGCCGCCGAGGCCATCGCCCGTCAGACCATCGACCTTACCCCGTCCGATTGAGAACCCTGATTCAATGCGCGTAATCGCAGCGTTTGCCGCGGCGGCCACTCTGGCCGCCGCGTTTCCGTCCCATGCCACCGATGTCTACACCTTCGAAGGGTTCGGGGCCGTGTCCATGGGCATGGGCGGCACCGGTGCGGCGTCCGACATCGGCGGCGCCGCCATGATCCTCAACCCGGCGACCCTGACGCAGCGCTCCTCCTCCTATTTGGAGGGCGGCTTGGTGGTCGCCGCCCCGACCGGGCTGCGCGCCACGCAGACGCGGACCGGCGAGGTGGCGCACGGCAAGGACACCTTCCCCTTCCAGGGCTATTACATCCCCCAGGGCGGCTTCGTCTGGCGGCATGAGACTCTGGCCTTGGGGCTGGGCGCCTACGCCCAGGGCGGCTTCGGCACCGATTACGGCGAGGGCGCCTTCATGGCCCGGCTGCCGTCCGGCGTCGACAGCGGGCTGCGCACCAGCAGCGAGGCGATGTTCATGCGCGTCCCGTTGGCCGCCGCCTGGGACGTGACGCCGAAGGTCACGGTGGCGGGAGCGGTCGATTACGTGCGGGCGGGGCTCGGCTTCCGCGTCCTCCAGGGGGCCGACCAGCTCGGCGCGCTGGCCGCCACCGGGCGGCTGACTGGACAGGGGCCGATGCTGGGCGCGGCCAGCACCATGGTCGGGATGGGCGGCGGCGTCTATTTCGACATCTTCGACCCGTCGATCACGCGCGCCGGGGTGGAGGGCGATGGGGTGAGCGGCCGGCTCGGCCTGACCTGGAAGCCGCAGGCCGACACCACCGTCGGCGCCTTCTACCAGTTCCGCACAGCGCTCAACAACCTGACCGGCGACGGCTCGGTGATCGTGCTGGCGCCCGACGGGTCGCGGCTGACCCAGCCCGCGAAATACACGCTGGGGAATTTCCAGCTCCCTGCAGAGTTCGGCATCGGCGTCAGCCACCGGCTGCGCCCCGACCTGACCGTCGCCTTCGACTACCGGCGCGCCTTCTGGGCGCAGGCGCTGCGCCAGTACAACATCCGCGTCGATGTGCCAGGCCTCGGCACGGTGTGGGAGACGCTGCCGCAGCGCTACCGCGACATCAACATCTTCGCCATCGGCGGCGCTTACCAAGTGACCGACGCGCTGACCCTGCGCGCCGGCTTCCGCTGGGCCGACAAGACCGCCCCGGCGGAGGACATCGTCTCGGTCATTCCGGTGGTCATCACCAAGCACGCCAGTATCGGCGTCGGCTATGCCTTCTCCGAGACGCTGCGGCTGGACGGCGCCTTTTCCCACGGCTTCCAGGAGTGCGTGAGCAACAGCACGCCGCCCAACGGCTCCGCCGTCAATCCGGGCAAGTTCTGCAACGGTACCGACATCGTGGCGCTGAGCCTCAGCGCCTCGTTCTGAAGAGAGCGCCGGCCCTTTCCGGAGCCGGCGCCCTGTCCCTCACTCCGCCTGCCAGACCACCCGGCCGGGATTGGCGCGGAAGTCCATGTGGATCTGCATGGCGAAATCCACATGGACGGTGGCGCTGCCGTCCGGCCCGGCCGTGAAGCCGAAGTCCGAAATGACCTGATGGCTGGCGTATTCGGCCACCCGCAGCGTCCAGTCGCCGCGCATCGGCCACGCCCCGCGGAAGCGGTCGACGTGCATCGGGCAGTCGATCAGCGCCTGATAGCAGGCCAGCTCGCTGTCCGGGGCGCCGCGGAACTGCTTCAGGTTGATGACCGGCACCGTGCCGGCCAGCAGCGATTCCACCGCCTTGACGGCGACCTCCACCCCCTCGACCAGACCGCCGGGGCGCAGCAGGGCTTTCAGCGCGTCGCCGAGGTCGGCGGCGAGATCCTCAAGGCTCTGCCACGCCGAGCCGGGGGTCCACGGCCCGCCCTCCACGGTCAGCAAGGGGGCGAACACCCCCTCGCAGTCGGAGGACAGGGTGCGGAACAGCGTCGTCTCGCAGACGAAGCGCGGGGCCTCGGCCCCCTCCTCCGGCAGCGTGACGCGGCCCAGCGACTTGGCGAAGCCCCAGCCCTCGCGCCCGCAGACCAGCGGAATGGTCGCGTCCGGAAAGACGTAGGGCATCCACAGCACCAGCCGCGGCCACTGGCCGGGCCGATGCTCGATCAGCGGCAGCCACAGCGAGGCCTCCCGGTAGGGAATCCAGCCGAACGGCTCGGTCGGGCTGGTGCAGCGCCCCACCGACAGGAAGGTGCACAGCGCCACCGGACCGGCCACCGTGTAGCGCACCGCCCCGGCGGGCGCCACGTTGAGCAGCTTGTCGACCAGCGCCTGGGTGTTCACCGGGTTGCTGCGCACGACGAAGGCGGTGGCGAGGCTGTCGGTGAAGACGCCGGGTGCGGCGATCGACACCTCGCCGTGCCCGGCGAAGGAGACGTAGCGGGGGGCGGTCACGACGGCGCCCCGTTCAGGAAGTTCTCACCGGAGATGAACAGCGGCGTCCCGGAGATGGCCCGCGCCGCCTGCATGCCGGACATCACCGTGGCCTCGATGCAGGAGGTGTTGAAGCCGGTGCGGACCCAGCAGCCGGCCAGGAACAGGTTGTAGAACCCGCTCGCGTCGGTGCGCAGCCGGTACTGGGTGGAGCCGGCGGCGCTGCCCGGCAGCGTTTCGGTGGGATCGACGTTGGCGCGGATGATCTGGTGCGACAGCCGCTCCCGCCCGGTGCCGTTCCACGGGTCGTAGAGGACGTTCCAGTTGAAGCCGACGCCGCCATGGCCGGAGACCGTCGCCTTCGGCCAGAAATTGCCCATGTAGGCGTCCAGCCACTCCGCCGCGCTGTCCGTCACAGTGTCCAGCGCCTCCTTCGGCACCGCGAGGTCGGTGGTCGGACGGGCGACCAGACCGGTCTGCCAGACGCCGCAGATGTAATGCACCGACTTCGGCGCGCCGGTCTCGCCGGGGCGGAACTCGTAGGGCAGCGTCTGCCCCATCTCCGCCCAGATCGACCAGGGCTCCGGCCCGGCGACGGCGGCCGGCTGGCCCGGTTCCCAGCCCAGCCCCTGGAGGTCTGGACCGCACCACAGCTGCATGGACAGCGTCGGGATGATGCCGATGTTGCTGGTCATCGCGTTGAAGGCCGGCGAGGCCGCCTGCAACTCCGCCGCCAGGGTCGGCTGGTCGTTCATCGCCTTGAAGCCGCCCATGGAGATGCCGAGGACGGCCACGTCGAAGTCGCGGCCGCGCTGCAGCGTCTCGGTCCCGACCGGCTCCCACGCGCACCAGTGCGACTCCAGCGAGGAGTTGTTGGTGGCGAGCGCCGCCTGGACCTTGTCGGCGTCCTTGATCTGGTCCCACAGCGGCTCCAGCGGCCAAGCCAGGAGAAACTTTTTGTCCTCCAGCGGCACGGTGATCAGCGGCTGGTAGTCGTCCCCGCCGTCGGCCAGATCGACCTGCCGGGCGAGGCGCACGGTTTCGACCAGCGCGCGGTCGTCGGACAGGCCGATGTCCTCGACGCGGCGGAAGAACTTCACCTTCACGCCGTTCTGCAGCAGGGTCTGGTAGATGGGCGCGATGATGACCTCGCCCATGCCCGCTTCCATGTTCCACATCACCGATTCGCGGCAGGTGGCGAACATGCGCACGCAGGACTGCGCCGCGACGCCGGCGCCCCAGTTGGGCTGACGGTAGTCGCCGTCCTTGTACTGCATGAAGGTGTCGTAGCAGGTGCGCAGCGAGCAGCTCTGCTTCAGCGCCTCGGCGTCGCCGCCGTGACGGATCAGCCAGTCGGTGAATTCCAGCTCGTCCAGCGAATCGGCGGTGCGCTTTTCGATCCCGAAATCGGCGATGATGCCGATGGTGAAGGGAAGCACGAAGGCCAGCAGGTCACGGGCCACATGGTTGCTCGGCAGGGTGGCCGCCGCGGCTTCGATCAGCCGCAACAGCGTCATCAGGTCGTGGAAATGCTCCACCGGCGGAGCCGCCGACGGGTTGGACCCAGGCCCATTTCGCGCCCCGTCTGCCAGCGCCCGGATCAACCGGTGGGCGGCCACCGCGGCGTCCTTGGCGGTGGTCACCGCGGCGCCCTTCAGCAGCGCCTCGGCCTGCGCCAGATGGCGGACCTCCCGGTCTTTCCAGCTTCGGATCGCGTCGGCGAAATGGGTGGCCAGCGGCGCCGGAAGGACCTGCTGGTCGGCCGGCAGGACGGGCATCGGCGCGACGGTGCGGCCGTCGATGTGGACCAGCTTGCCGTCGACGATCAGGCCGCTCAGCTCGTCCCAGTTCTCGAACACGTCGCGCACCACGCCGACCAACGACGCGATGGCCTGCGGCAGAGTCGGCATGACGTTGGCCGAGCCCGGCTCGCCGCCCAGCACCGGCCAGGTCAGCGGCCAGTAGGCCGGCTTGCCGCCGTCCAGCACCATGCCGATGGGGGTGAAGCGCTGCGGCTTCAGCACGTCCCGCCAGGACTGGAAGCTGTTGTCCGGCGAGCGCTTCCAGACGTCGAAGACGTCCTGGAGCATCTTGAAGGCGTTGTTGTAGAAGCCGAACCAGACATGCAGGCCGTGCTCCTGGATGCGGTTCCACTGGTCGCGCCCGGTGGCGCCCTTGCCGCCCAGCCGCCAGCCCATCTGGTAGATGGTGACGTCATAGCGTGCCCGCTTCTCGTCCGTGTCGGACAGGAAATGCGCCGTGGTGAGGGCGCCGACGCCACCACCCAGAATTGCAACCCTCGTCTTCGCCATGCTCTCCCCCCGCAGATCCGGCATCCCCGTGACGGCGCCGCGAAATTCCGCGGCACTCGTCAGAAATTGCGGGGGAGATTAGCATAAATTGTCTTACCGCAATTGAACTATTACGCCGTTTCGCCGATGCTACAGGTCTATGACCCGTGCGATCGCCAAGCAAAAATCGTGCAAAACCCCGGCCAGCACGCCCTGCGCTTGCTCCACCGTGGCGCGACCTTCTATAACGGATACCGCAACCACGCGACATAAGGATGCTGCGTCGTGATCGGGGCCATCCCCACCGCAACCGTGCCGGCGTTACCGGGCTTCCGCGTTGTCGAGACGCTGCATGTGGGGTCGCGCTCCACCGTGCTGCGCGCCGTCCGGCGCGACGACGGCCTGCCCGTCATCTGCAAGCTCCTGTCCGGGGCGGACATCGGCGGCGAGGACAAGGCGGCGTTCCAGCGTGAATTCGCCATCGCCCGCCGGTTGCGCCACGCCGGGATCGTGGAGGCGCTGGACTGCGTCCCCCATGGCAACGGGCTGATGATGGTGTTCCGCGACATCGGCGGCGCCGCGCTGGACAGCCTTCCGGACGTGCGGACGGAGGACGTCGCGGTCTTCCTGCGGATGGCGCTCCAGGCGGTCGACGCGCTGGCCGCCGTGCACGACGCCGGTGTCGTCCACAAGGACATCAGCCCCGGCAACCTGATCTGGAACCCGGCGACCGGTCAGTTCAACCTGATCGACTTCGGCATCGCGTCGGAATTATCGCGGGAAGAGGCGGGCGACCCGGACGTCGGCACCATGGAGGGCACGCTCGCCTACATGGCGCCGGAGCAGACCGGCCGCATGAACCGGTCGGTGGATTACCGCGCCGACTTCTACGCGCTGGGCGCCACCTTCCACGACTTCCTGACCGGCCAGCCCCCCTTCCCGTCCGGCGATCCGCTGGAACTGGTGCATTGCCACATCGCGCGGACGCCCGTGCCCGTGCACAAGCTCAACCCGCTGGTGCCCGAGCCACTGGCCGCCATCGTGGCCCGGCTGATGGCGAAGAACCCGGAGGAGCGCTACCAGAGCACCTTCGGCCTGCGCGCCGACCTCGAACGCTGTCTGACCGAATGGCGCAGCCACGGCCGCATCGAGCCCTTCGCGCTGGCCGGCCGGGACGTCCGTCCGGTGTTGCGCATCCCGCAGAAGCTCTATGGCCGCACCGCCCAGTTCCGCGTCCTTCTCGACGCCTTCGGACGGGCCGCCGCGGGCGGGTTCGAAGCGCTGCTGATCTCCGGCTATTCGGGTGTGGGCAAATCGGCGCTGGTGCGGGAACTGCACAAGCCGGTCATCGCCCGCCACGGCTTCTTCATCACCGGCAAGTTCGAGCCGCTGAAGCGCGACATCCCCTACGCGCCGGTGATCGAGGCCTTCAAGACCCTGGTGCGGCAGACTTTCGCCACCGGCCCGGAGTCGCTGGCGCGCTGGCGCGCCCGCCTCCTCGCGGCGCTCGGTCCCAACGGGCGGGTCATCACCGACGTCATCCCGCACGTCGAACGGTTGATCGGCCCCCAGCCGCCGGTCCCGGAGCTGGGTCCGGTGGAGGCTCACGAGCGCTTCATCTACGTGTTCCGCAATTTCGTCCGCGTCTTCGCCGGGGCGGGGCACCCGCTGGTGCTGTTCCTGGACGACCTGCAATGGGCCGACCTCGCCACGCTAAAGCTCCTGGAGGGGCTGGCCGGCGATCCGGACCTCGGCCACTTCCTGCTGGTCGGCACCTGCCGCGACACCGAGGTCGATGCCGCCCACCCGCTGCGCCACACGATCCAGACCTTCGGCGAGCGCGGCGTTCCCGTCCGCGACGTCTCTCTCGGCGGTCTCGACGCCGACGCGGTGGTGGCCCTGCTGTCCGACACGCTGCACGCGGCCCCCGACGACGTGCGCCCCCTGGCCGAACGGCTGATCGCCAACACGCTGGGCAACCCCTTCTTCCTCGGGCAGTTCCTGGAGTCGCTGGAGCTGAGCGGGCTGATCGCCTATGACGGCCTCGCCGGGGTGTGGAACTGGAACCTGGAGGCGATCGAGTCCCAGCGGATGGAGCGGATGGTCGACGACGTCGTCACCTTCGTCGTCCGCCGCATCCGCGAGCTTCCCGCCGAGACTCTGGCCGTCATCCAGACCGCCGCCTGCATCGGCAGCGCCTTCGATCTCGCCACCCTGGCCGACGCGAGCCGGCGGACCTCCGCCGCGACGGCGGCGGCGCTGTGGCCGGCCCTGCGCAGCGGGCTGGTGGTCCCGGTGGGCGACGCCTACCGCTACGCCGACATGGACAGCGTGTCGCCGCGCGCCACCTACCGCTTCGTCCATGACCGGGTGCAGCAGGCGGCCTACAGCATGCTGCCGGACGCCGACGCCCTGGCCTGCCATCTCGCCGTCGGCCTCGTGCTGGAACGCAGCCAGGGCCTGACGGGCGATCGGACGACCGATCGGCTGTTCGCGATCACCAACCAGCTGAACCGAGCCCTGCCCCTGCTGTCGCCGGAGCAGAGGGAGCGGCTGGCCCGTTACAACCTTCTGGCCGGGCAGGCGGCGCGCGCCTCGGCGGCGTTGGGGCCGGCCTTCGACTATCTCATCACCGGGGTCGGGCTGCTCCCCGCGGACGGTTGGTCGCGCCTGTACGAGCTGGCGCTCAGCCTGCACGCCGAAGCGGCGGAGATCGCGGCGGTGAACGGCGACGTCGCCGCGGCGATGCCGCTGGCCGAAGCCATCGAGGCCAACGCCCGCACCGTCCTCGACCGTGCCCTGGCGTACGAGACGCAGATCCAGATGCACGTGTCGCGGCAGAACCTGCCGGCGGCGCTCGGTGCCTGCCGCACCGCCCTGGGCCAGCTCGGCAGCCCGATCCCCGAGCGGGCGGACACCCGGCATGTGCTCAAGGAACTTGCCAAGACCAAGCTGGCGCTGCGCGGCAAGGGCGAGGAGGATCTCGTCAACCGCCCGCCCCTCACCGATCCGCGCCTGCTGACGATCGGGCGCATCGTGTCGCGCGTGCTGGCCAGCGCCTATCTGCACGACACCAACCTCTACACGGTGCTGCTGCTGCGCATGGTCCGCCTGTCGGCGACCGAGGGAATCCTGCCGGCCTCCGGCATCACCTACGCCACCTACGGGCTGCTGCACTGCGCGATGCTCGGCGACGTCCCGGCGGGCGCCATGTACGGGCGGGTGGCGCTGCGCGTGCTCGACCGGCTGAACGCCAACCAGGGGCGCGCCCAGACGCTGTTCGTCGTCCATCTGTTCATCGAGGTGTGGCACCAGCCGGTGGCCAAATCACTGGCCGGCCTTCTCGACGCCCACCGGATCGGCCTGGAGACCGGCGACATCGAGTACGCCGCCTATTGCCTGAACAACGCCGTCGCGCAAGGGCTGTTTCTCGGCCATCCCCTGCGGCAGCTCCAGCAGACCGCGGCGGGCCACGCCGCCGCCATCGCGCGTCTGAACCAGCAGACCGCAGCCGGTGTCTTGCGGCCCCACCAGCAGCTCATCGCCAACCTGCTGGGCGAGTCCGACGACCCCACCGTCTTCGCAGGCCCCCACGTCGCGGAGGCGAGCGACGTCCCGGCTCTGGCCGCCAGCGGCAACCGCCTCGCCCTGGACACGATGCACAGCCATCTGGCCTATTTGAACCTGCTGTTCGGCCGGATCGACGAGGCGCGGCGCTGCATGGCGAAGCGCCGTCCCTTCGCCGACGCCTCCATGGGCATGGTGATGAACCTGCGCATGCGGGTGGTCGCCGCCCTGATCGACTTCGCCGCCTGGGACCGCCTGCGCCCCGCCGAGCGGCTGCGGGCGCGGGCCGCGGCGCTCGGGCTGGAGCGCCGGCTCCGCGGCGCGGTCCGCCACGCGCCGACCAATTTCCGTCACCTGCTGGCGCTCGTGGTGGCCGAGCGGCTGCGCGCCACCGGGCGGCTGGACAAGGCGCATCGTCATTACCAGACCGCCGCGGAGAGCGCCCGCGAACAGGGCTTCACCCACGACGAGGCCTTCGCCTGCGAGCGGGCCGGCGAAGCCGCGTTGGCGCGCGGCGACCGCTTCACCGCGAAGGTGATGCTGTTCCAGGCCCGCCACGCCTACCGGCGCTGGGACGCGCTGGCGAAGGTCCGGGCGCTCGACGCCCGGCTGGCCGAGCTGTTCGGCGAGACGGCGGCGGACCAGGGTCCCGTCGACGACGGCTTCCCGCCGCAGCGCCCGGTCACCGCCTCGTCGCGGCGGCGCTCCTCCTCCGGGTCCAGCTCCCACATGGTGGATGTGGAGACGGTGATCCGCACCTCGCAGGCGCTGGCGCAGGACATCCGCCTGGGCGACCTGCTGTGGACGCTGATGAAGCTGGTCATCACCAACGCCGGGGCGACGCGGGGCTGCCTGCTGCTGCCGACCGATGGCGCGTGGCGGATCGAGGCCGACGCCACCAGCGAGGGCGACGCCGCGGAGGTCCTGCAATCCCGCCCGCTCGACGACGCGGCGCCGGTCCTGGTGCGTGGCATCGTCGATGCGGTCATCCAGACCGGGGAGCCGGTGGTTCTGGCCGACGCCGCGAACGACGGCGATTTCCAGTACGACGCCTACACGCGGATGGCGCAGCCGCGCTCCGTGCTGTGCCTGCCCTTGCGCAACCGCAACCAGATGGTCGGCATCCTCTATCTGGAGAACAACCTCGCCGCCGACATCTTCAGCCCGGAGCGGCTGGAGCTGCTCAACCTCCTGTCGGTGCAGATCGCCATCTCCATCGAGAACGCCCGCCTCTACGACGGGCTGGAGCGACTGAACCGCACGCTGGAAGCCCAGGTGGCCGAGCGAACACGCGAGGTGGCCGAACAGTCGCAGCTGCTGCGCGCCACGCTGGCCAGCATGTATGACGGCCTGGCGGCCTTCGACGCCGAGGAGCGGCTGCGCGTCTGGAACGAGCGGGCCATGGCCCTCTTCCAACTGCCGGACACGCTGCGCCGGGTCGGCGTTCCGTATCGGGAGCTGAGCGCCGCGGTGAACGCCTCCGGGCAGCTGCTGACGGCGCTGGTGCCCTCGCCCCTGGTCAGCAGCCCCAGCGAGATCGAGTTCGCCGATGGCCGGGTCATCCAGGTCCGCAGCAATCCCATGCCGGACGGCGGCATGGTGCAGGTCTATGTGGACGTGACGGTGGACCGCAGCCGCGAAAGCGAGCTGCGCGACGCCCACGAACAGCTCCACGCCGCCCATGCCCAGCTCAAGGCCGCCCAGCAGCAGCTCGTCCAGGCGGAGAAGATGGCCTCGCTGGGGCAGCTCGTCGCCGGGGTGGCGCACGAGATCAACACGCCCATCGGCATCGTGATGACCAGCGCCTCCTATCTCGGCGAGAAGATCAGCGCGCTCGAAACGCTGTCCGACACCGGCAAGATGCGCCGGGCCGACTTCCAGGACTTCATGCAGGCCGCGCACGACGCCGCCACGCTGATGATCAGCAACGCCACCCGTGCCGCCGATCTGGTGCAGAGCTTCAAGCAGGTCGCCTCCGACCAGACGCGCAGCGACCGCCGCCGCTTCGACCTGCGCGGCTATCTGGAGGAGGTTCTGGTCAGCCTGCGCCCGACCTGGCACCGCCCGGGCCACGAGGTAAGTCTGGAGTGCCCCAAGGGCATCGAACTGGACAGCTATCCCGGCGTGATCGCCCAGATCGTGACGAATCTCATCACCAACTCGGTCAACCACGCCTACCGGGACGGCGAGAAGGGCCGGATCGCCATCACGGCGCAGACGCTGGAGAACGACGGGGTGCGGCTGGTCTATCGGGACGACGGCTGCGGCATTCCGGCGGAGAACCACGGCAAGGTGTTCGAGCCCTTCTTCACGACGCGGCGGGGCACCGGCTCGACCGGGCTCGGCCTGCACATCGTCTTCAACCTGATCACCGGCCAGCTCGGCGGCACCATCCACCTGGACAGCCGGCCCGGCGAGGGGACGCGATTCACCGTCGAGTTCCCCTGCCGTGCCCCCGGAAAAACGCCGCCGAGCTGAGACGGCGGACAGTCAGTCCGTCTCGGGATGGCGCTTCTCGAATTCCCAGACGCGCTCAAAGCCCATCAGGCGGGTGAAGTCGGGGAAGGGATAAAGCTCTCCCCGATACTCGGCGCTCGACCCCTTGGCGAGGATTTCGCCGTAGGCGCTGCGCAGCGCCGCGGCCATCGCCAGGAAGCCGGTGGCCGGGAAGATGGCGATGCGGTAGCCGAGATCCTCCAGCCGCGCCCCGGTCATCACCGGCGTGCGCCCGCCCTCCACCATGTTGGCAATCAGCGGCTTGCCGATGGTCCGGCAGATCCGCTCCATCTCCGCCTCGCTCTCCGGGCTTTCCACGAAGATGATGTCGGCACCGGCCTCGGCGTAGGCGTCGGCGCGGCGCAGCGCCTCGTCGAGGCCGAGCGTCGTGCGGGCGTCGGTGCGGGCGATGATCAGGAAGTCGCTCGACGAGCGCGCCTCGCAGGCGACGCGGATCTTGCGCACCATGTCGGCCGTGGGGATGACCCGGCGGCCCGGCGTGTGGCCGCACTTCTTCGGGAATTCCTGGTCTTCGAGCTGGATGGCGGCGGCCCCGGCCTCCTCATAGCCGCGGATGGTGAAATCGACGTTGAGCAGGCCGCCATAGCCGGTGTCGCCGTCGGCGATCAGCGGCGTCGATGTGCCGCGCGCGATGGCCCGCACCCGGCCGACCATGTCGCTGTAGGTGGCGAGCCCGGCGTCCGGCAGGCCGAGATGGCTGGCGACGGTGCCGTAGCCGGTCATGTACAGCGCGTCGAACCCCATGCCGTCCGCCACCTTGGCCGAGATCATGTCGAACACGCCGGGGGCCGAGATCAGGCCCGGCTGCGACAGGCGCTGTTTGAGGGAAATAGTCATGTCTGTGGAATCTCCGGAAGTCTTACGAGGCCCGCCGGTGCATGCGCCGGTCGATGTGCAGCAGGCCGGCGCTGATGAGCACGGCGGTGGTGGCAAGGATCAGCACCACGGCCATCATGGTGCGCACGTCGTGCCCGCCGATGGCGTTCATGACGAGGTAGCCGAGGCCGCGCTGCGAGGCGAACATCTCGCCGATCAGCACGCCCAGCAGGGTCAGCGAGAAGCCCACCCGCAGGCCGGACACCAGTTCCGGCAGGGCGGCGGGCAGGATGATGGTGGAGACGAGCTGGGGCGGCGACAGGCGCATCACCCGCGCGCTGCGCAGCATCACCGGCGGGATGGTGCGGACCGCGTTCATTGTGAAGATGATCACCGGGACGATGCCGTGGATCGTCCCGAAGGCCACCTTGGCCGACAGGCCCAGCCCGAAGGCCAGCAGGATCACCGGGTAGAGCGTGATCTTCGGCAGCGAATAGAGCGACACCAGGATCGGCTCCGCCACCTCCCCGGCCAGCCGGTTGATGCCGAGAGCGATGCCGATGGTCAGCCCGCCGAGCACCGCCAGCAGCAGCGAATAGAACAGCGCCACGCCGGTCTCCGCGACGTGCGGCCAGAAGGTGGCGGAGCCCAGCAGTTCGACGGCGCGGGCCAGCGTGTCGACGGGCGAGGTCAGGGCGACGCTGCCGACGATCCAGTGCAGGACCTGCCACAGGGCCACCAGCGCGACGATGACGAGAAGCGTGTCGGTCTTTCTGTGCATGGCCGTCAGCGCCTCCGCCGCTGCATGATTCGGCGCTCCCAGGTGAAGAGCACCGCGTTAAGCACCGTCACCAGGACGATGATGAACAGCATCAGCGCGTACATCCGCGAATTGTCGAAGTTGTTGAAGGCATAGGCGATGCTGTAGCCGATGCCCGAGGAGGACATGATGAACTCCGCCGCGATGACGCCGATGAAGCAGTAGGCGATGGCCAGCTTCGCCCCGGTGAACAGGAAGGGCGCCGCGCTGGGCAGCTTGACCATCAGCGCCGTGCGCACCGGGTCCATGCCGTGGACGCGCGCGGTCTTCAGCAGAACGCGGGGAATCCGGTCCAGCCCGTTCAGCGTGTTGATCAGCATCGCCACCACGCCGAACAGCGTGCCGATCACCACGATGGGCGCCGCCCCCAGCCCGAAGATGACGATCAGCACCGGGTAGAAGACGAAGAAGGGCACCGCGTAATAGGTCGCCAGGAAGGGATCGAGCGCCCGGCGCACCCGCGGCATGGCGTGGATCGCCACACCGGCGACGAAGCCGAGCAGGATTGAGGCGATCACCGCCATGGCGACGTTGCCCAGCGTCTCGCCAATGTCGGCGCTGGCCGCCCCCGAGGCGAGAAGGCGGTAGAGGTCGCCGGCCATGACGCTGGGCGCCGGCAGGACCGTCTTGGCGATGACGCCGGCCCGGCACAGAACCTCCAGCAGCAGGACGGCGCCGGTCACCACGATCAGCCGGAGCCAGCCCGCCCAGCTCATGACCTGTCTCTTATACACATCTGACGCTGCCGACGATTATACGC
>NZ_JAUQTX010000174.1:0-15180 GCF_059803775.1 Azospirillum sp. UFLA03-27
GACCTTCTGGATCGAGTTCCTCCGCAAGCTCAAGCGCCGCGGCCTGGCTGGGGTGAAGCTGGTGATCTCCGACGCCCGCGAGGGCATCAAGGCGGCGGTGTCCAAGGTGTTCCGCGCCACGTGGCAGCGCTGTCGGGTGCACTTCATGCGCAACGCCCTGGCGCATGCCGGGCGGAGCGGCCGGCGCGTGGTGTCAGCCTTCATCGCCACCGCGTTCGCCCAGGATGACGCCGGCGCCGCCAAGGCGCAGTGGCGCCAAGTGGCCGATCAGGTCCGTCCCAAGCTGCCGAAGCTGGCTGCCCTGCTCGACGAGGCCGAGGAGGATGTGCTGGCCTTCATGACCTTTCCCAAGGAGCACCGTGCCAAGATCCACAGCACGAACCCGCTGGAACGGCTGAACGGCGAGATCAAGCGGCGCACCGAGGTGGTCGGCATCTTCCCCAACGAAGCGGCGATCACCCGCCTGATCGGCGCCATCCTGCTCGAACAGAACGATGAGTGGGCTGTGCAGCGGGCGCGTTACATGACCCTGGAAACAATCGCTCCGCTGCGCGATGATCTCGCCCTCACGTTGCCCGCTGCGGCCGCGTGACTGTCCCGGCCAGACCTGCCGGAGACCAGATGAGCACCCCGGCTCCTACACCACGCCTCGGGACACGACCCGCAACCAGGGATGCACCGACGATGGTCCAGTCGGCGTTCTCGTCAAGCAGGTCGTAGGGGCTTCCCGTACCGTCCCGCCATGCCTCGAAGCCTTTGGTAACCGTCGCCCGATTGCGCACCTCCACGCTGTCGGGCGTCTGCTCCGCCGCAACCGCCGGAACCGAAAGGGCGCTTCCGAACGCCAGCGGCACGCACAACGCTAAGGGAGCAAGGGTCCATTTCCTTTTCCGTTGCCGCGTTTGCACGGTCACGCCTCCTTCAGAAAATGATTGATCCGAGCGTTGGCAGAGCAGCGTGCAACACGCTGAGCGCTTTGGGCCGTGAAGCGTTGTTGCGTAATGTTAAGAGGTGTTCAGTGTGCCGAGGTGGGAACAGGCGTTTCATCGTTGCGATGCTGTTGCCGACCGTCGTACCTCCCCGCCCCCGTCGGAGCGATGCCCTTACCGGTTCCTCGTGCTGCCGACAAAACTGCCGACCGCAGTTTGTCGAGGCCGAACGGCATTTCGAGAATCGGCACCTTGTCCTGCATCAGCCAATCTGACGTAAGAAAATGTGCCGCCAAGCCGATGGCGCCGATCGGGTGCCGACGCAACAGGCTTTCGATCTCGTTCAAATCGCTCACCAAGTCTATGTTGAACAGAACAACGTCGGGTGTGGCCTCGCTCAGCGCCGCGGCCAACTCGGTGCGCGTGGAAACTACCTCGCACCCTCCCACACCCCACTGCTCAAGCATCAGGCGGAGGCCCGACGCAATGGCAGGATTGGCATCGGCAATCAAGACTCTGACTTCGCTTAGCATGGGCATTGTCATTCTGCCTGCTGAGTCGGAATTACGCCAAATCTCTTGCTGCAAGAACCCACGCAGTCGAGCCGGCGTCTGTTCCGCGATTGATATGGCACGCTGTGCCTGAAAGCGGTTGTACGCCGTTCATGCCGGAGTTATAATCCGGAGATTTGTTCTTTCCTTGATGAGCTGGATTCAGCAGTGGTGATTGTTGCGATACCCCCGTCGGGCCGGGGGATCAAGCTTTGATCGCCTCGATCAGAGCGCGCATCGCCGCCGATACATGGCGCCGGTTGGGATAGTACAGGTAAAGCCAATCCTCCGGTGCGCACCAATCATCCAGACATTGGATCAATCGACCCGCCTCAATATAAGGGCGCGCGTAGCCTTCCCAGACATAGCCCAGGCACACCCCGCCCAACACAGCCTCGATCATCAGTTCGTTGTCGTCGAGCGCCAGCGGCCCGCTCGGCTCGAAGACAAAGCGCTCACCATCCTTTTCAAATTCCCAAGGATAGGAGATGCCGCTCGGGTACACATTCTGGATGCAGGTGTGCTGCCGCAGATCCTGCGGCAACTGCGGGAGGGGGCGAGTTTCAAAATACTCGGGTGATCCCACGACGACGAGGCGCAGGCGCGGTCGCAGCTTTACACCGACCATGTCCTGCGAAATCGTTCCGCCCAGCCGGATGCCCGCG
This sequence comes from Azospirillum sp. UFLA03-27, assembly GCF_059803775.1. NCBI lineage: Bacteria > Pseudomonadati > Pseudomonadota > Alphaproteobacteria > Rhodospirillales > Azospirillaceae > Azospirillum > Azospirillum sp. UFLA03-27. The sequence goes on from NZ_JAUQTX010000174.1 coordinate 2,146, forward strand.
TCGAACCCGTCGTTGACGATGTCCACCATCCGGTCCGTCGCAATGACTTCGAGACGGAGCGCGGGATTGTTCCGGATCAGGGGGCCGATGACCTTGCCGAGGACGAATCGTCCGATGGAGTGCGGCACGTTGATGCGCACCGTTCCGAAGGGCGCATCGCGAAACTGGTTGAGGCTGTCTACGGCATCACGGATCTCCAGAAACGCCGGAGCCAGTCGCGCGTTCAGGAGATCGCCTGCGTCGGTCAACGACACGCTGCGCGTCGTGCGGTTCAGCAAGCGGACCCCGACGCGTTCCTCCAAGCTCGTCACCGCATGGCTGATCGCCGATGCGGTGACTCCGCGTTCCAGGCCGGCAAGCCGGAAATTCCGTGTCTTGGCCACGGAGACGAAGGCTGCCAGTTCGGACAGTTCGGACGCGCGCATTCCCAAATCCGTTCATCAGCGTCATGACCAACCCGACTCTAGCCGAGGCAGGTGGCCGACACCACGGATCAGAGATCAACGCGGCGCCATCCGCTTGAAGCTTCCCTGCGCCGTCGCGACGACCGAACCGTCGCCGGCATGGACCACTCCGTTTGCGAAATAGATGCGCCTTCCGCCCCCCGTGACCGTCCCGACGGCGCGCAAGCGACCACCCTCCACACGCGCCAGATAGTTCACCATCAAGGACAGCGTCACAGCTTGACCCTCGCCCACACCCTCGGCCACGCCGGTCCCGTCATGGAGACCGGCATAGCCGCAGGCGGCATCAAGCATGGTCGCAAGAACTCCTCCTTGCAGGATGCCCTGTCGGTTGGTGTGGCGATGATCGACCACAAGGTCGAACTCCGCCATGCCCGGCTCCCACCGCGAGAGCGTGAGGCCGATCATGGTGAGGAATGCATTGTTGTGATGATCGAGATTCATGACGCCTTCCAAAATCCGCCACCTACAGCTTGATGATGACCGACTTCAGCTGGGTGTAGTGCGACAGGGCGTCGATGCCCTGCTCACGCCCATAGCCGCTGTGCTTGAAGCCACCGCAGGGCGTCTGGACGAAGCCGCCGCTGTAGTCGTTGACGACGATGCGTCCGGCTTCGAGCCGTGCGGCAACGCGGTGGACGCGCCCGACATCCCGGCTCCAAATTCCTGCGGCCAGCCCGAAGTCGGACTCGTTCGCAATGCGCACCGCGTCGCCCTCGTCCTTGAACGGAATGACGCACACCACCGGGCCGAAGATCTCCTCGCGCGCGACGGTCATGTCATTGGTGACGCCGGTGTAGACCGTGGGTTCGATGTACCACCCGCCGCCCAGGCGGGGATCGTCGGCCACGCGGCCACCGATGGCGGGCGTCAGCCCGTCGCGCGCCGCGGCCTCGAAGTAGCTCTGGATCTTCAGGAACTGCGCGTGGGTGGTGATGGGACCGGACGTCGCGCCATGCTCGGGACCGACGCGCAGTTCGGCCACGGCCGTCAGCAGCTTGTCCACGAAGCGGTCATGGATGCTCTCCTGCACCAGAAGGCGCGTGCCCGCCGCGCACCACTGCCCGCTGTTCCAGGTGAAGGCGCGCGTCGAGCCGATGGCCGCGGCGTCGAGGTCGGCGTCGTCGAAGACGATGTTCGCCGACTTGCCGCCGAGTTCGAGCGTGAGCGGAAGAACGCGGTCAGCCGCGATGCGGCCGAGTTCCTGGCCGACGCGCACGCTGCCTGTGAAGGAGATCTTGCGCACCTCCGGATGGTTGGCCATCGCCGGGCCGATCACGCTGCCCCTGCCCACGATCACGTTGAGCACGCCGGGCGGCAGCCCGCCTTCCTCGACCGCGATGCGGGCCAACTCGACCAGCGAACCCGACGTGTGTTCGGACGGCTTGGCGGCGACCGTGTTGCCCGTCGCCAGTGCCGGCGCGATCGCCCGTGCCGCCTGATGAAGCGGGGCGTTCCAGGGCAGGATCACGCCGATCACGCCGAACGGATCGCGGCGAGTGTAGACGTGATGTCCGGGCCCGACATTGATCACCTCGCCGTCCATCACGTTGACGATGCCGCCGTAGAATTCGAAATACTGGGCGGTCAGATCGATGAGCTGGGCCATTTCGATGCCCGGCTTGCCGGTCTCGCGGGATTCAATGGCGCCGAGCCGCTCTTCGTTGCGGCGGATTGCGCGCGCGGTTTCGACCAGGATGCGGCCGCGTTCGGACGGCCGCGTGTCGCGCCACGCGGCCAGTGCGTCAGACGCCGCAGCGACGGCCCGGTCGAGATCCTCGGGCGTGCTGTCGGCGACCCGCTGCATCCGGGTGCCGGTGCGCGGATCGAACTTGTCGAGATAGACGCCCTTCAGCGGTGGCGCGGAGCGTCCCGCAATGTGGCTGTCGACGGTCGCAAGCATGGCTTCTGTCCTCCCGTAATCTGCTCTTGTCATGGGGCCGTCCGCGGGTGCCGGGAGCCGATCACCTTGCGGTCGAGCAGTTCCGCGATGGCGCCGCGGGAAAATCCGAACGACGCGAGGATGTCGGCGGAATGCTCGCCGAGCGCGGGGGCGGGGGCGTGCGGCACCGCGTTGGACTCGCGACTGTTGATCGGGAAGCCGGGAACCTGGATCGTTCCCAAGGCAGGATGGCTCATCCCGGCGATCATGGCGTTGGCCGCCACCTGTGGATGCCCGACAAGGTCTGTGTAGTCGGCCACCCGTGTGCACAGGACGTCCACCTTGCGCAAGACGGCCAGCCAGTGTTCGCTCGGCTGCGCTTTGAAGAGTGGCCCAAGCGTGTCGCGCATCGCCTCCCGATTGGCGACCCGCGTTGCGGAGGTTTCGAACCTCTGGTCGTGGATCAGGTCGACGCGCCCCAGCACCTCGCACAGCCGGTCCCAGCGACCGCCGTTGTAGGCCGCGACCATGATCCAGCCGTCAGCGGTCTCAAACGCCTCGTTGGGGGCCGAATAGGGCGCGGCGCTGCCCTGGCGCTTCGGCAGCACACCGTCCGCCAAGTAGCCGGCAATGGAGGGCTGCTGGAGTGCCAGGGCGGCGTTCAGCAGGTTGATGTCGAGCTGGCCGCCCTTGCCGTCGCGCCGGCGCTCCATCATTTTGGCCAGGATGCCGAGCGCCGCGACGTAGCCGGTGAACACGTCGACCACCGGCGCCTGGACCTTGCACGGTTCGCTCGCGGGCGTTCCGATGATGCTCATCAGGCCGCTGTCGGCCTGGATGATCCCATCGACACCGGGGCGCTCGGCGTAGGGGCCGTCCTGCCCATAGGCCGAGATCGACGCGTAGACGAGACCAGGGTTGTCCGCCGAAAGCACGTCGTAGCCGAGGCCGATGCGCCGCATCACGCCGGGCCGCATGCTTTCGACCAGCACGTCCGCCGTCCGGGCAAGGGTCCGGGCGACCTCGACTCCCTGCGGGGTCTTGAGGTCGAGCGACAGCCCCAGTTTGTTGCGGTTGAAGGCGTGGTACAGCGCGCTGTCGTCCCCGATCCAGGCCGGGCCGAGTTGACGGCCGAGTTCGCCTTGCGGCGGCTCGACCTTGATGACGCGGGCGCCCATGTCGGCCAAGAGCATCGTGCAGGTCGGACCCGCACCGATGTGCGTGAAATCGAGGACGGTCAGGCCGTCGAGAGCATGACGCATCATGGCGTGACTCCATTCATTCGGGGAACGGCGGCGGCCGCCTCTGGCGTCAGGAACGGGCGATCTCCGCTCCAGCGGCGCGCTCCAGCTCCTTCACGACGACCGTCATGTCGTCCTGTCCGCCGCCATGGGCATGGGCCAATTCGTAGAGTTGCTTGGCGAGCGCGCAGACCAGCATCGGCGCGCCGGCGGCCTCCGCCTCGGCCACGCACAGCCGCAGATCCTTGCGCATGAGTTCGAGCCGGAAGCCGAAGTCGAAACGCCGGTCGAGGATGCGGTCCGCGAGGATGCTCTCCGTGACGAAGCTGCGCGCCGTGCTGGCGTTGAGCATGTCGAGGATGGCGTCGGCGGACAGGCCGAAGCGGACCCCGAACAGGATCGCCTCGCTGGCCGCGACGAGGTTGGCGCCCACGATCATGTTGTTGATCAGCTTCAGCGCCTGCCCCTGGCCGACGCCCGTGCCGACATGGACGACGTGGCGGCCGAAGCTGCGGAAGACGGGGGCGAGCGCCTCGTAGGCCCCGGTCTCGCCGGACACCATCACGGACAGCGTGCCGGCCTGCGCGCCGGACACGCCACCGGCCAGCGGTGCGTCCAGGGCCGTGATCCCACGGCCCGCGAGCCGGTCCGCGATCTCGCGGGCGGCGCTCGGCCCCGTCGTCGAGTGGTCCACGCAGATCCGGACCTTGCTCCCCTCGATCACGCCGCCGGGGCCGAGCACGACCTGCCGGACGATGTCCGGTGTCGGAAGGCAGACCAGCACCGCCTCCGCCGCATCGCCGACCGCCGCCGCCGACGGGCAGACCGTCGCACCGAGCGCCGCGGCGGCTTCGAGGGCGGCGGGGTTGGTGTCGAAGACGTGCAGGTCCTGGCCGGCCTTCGCGAGATGGCGCACCATTAGGGCGCCCATTGCGCCAAGCCCGATGAAACCGATCGCCATGCCTTCCTCCCGTCTGTTGAAGCGACCGCCGGGTCGCCTTGAATTGCCGACCACGCTGCGGCACGACGGTTCGCCGGGCAAATGAGTTTCCGGCCGCGGTCCGTTGACCTGAACTCAACGACATGGGGCGCAACGGATAAGAGATAGCGCCGGGGCCGACAGCCTCTGTTGACCTGAGGTCAACAGCGCCCTGCGAAAAGCTCGCTTATTGTTGGATGACCGAACATTCACCCTCTCCCCATCGGCGCGGCTGGTCGCCGCATCGTCAGCAACGCTTGGGGAGGAAAAGGAAATGGAACGGTTGGAGGCGGCGCGTGCGCCGAATTCCGCAGCGATCTTCGCGTCATCGGACAATCCGTCATCGGACGACGCCGTCGTCCGGCGGCTGACCGCCGCTCAGAAGAAGGCGATCATCGCCGCAACAGCGGGCACGATCGTCGAATACACGGACTGGGTGATCTATGCGATTTTCGCGTCGATCCTCGCGAACAAGTTCTTTCCGACGGGCAACTCCTTCACCGCCCTTCTTTCGGTTTTCGCCATCTTCGCGGTCGGCTTCATCATGAGGCCGGTCGGTGGCGCGGTCCTCGGCGCCTTTGCCGACCGCCACGGCCGCAAGAAGGGCCTGACCCTGTCCATCCTGCTCATGTCGGGCGCGTCCTTCGTGATCGGCGTCTGCCCGACCTACGACCAGATCGGTCTGGCCGCCCCGATCATCCTGGTGCTGGCGCGCCTGACGCAGGGATTCTCGGCCGGCGGGGAATTCGGTTCCGCCTCCACCTTCCTGATCGAATCCGCGCCCGCGGACCGGCGGGCCTTCGCCGGGTCATGGCAATGGTTCGCCATCAACGCGGGCACGCTGATCTCCTTCGTGCTCGCCTTCTCTTTCACGGTCATCGGGAGCGACGGGGGGCTGTCGTCCTGGGGATGGCGCGCCGCCTTCATCATTGCCGGCCTGCTGGGCCTGGTCACGTTGTGGATTCGCCTCTCCGTCGGTGAGACCGAGGTCTTCAAGAAGCGGGCGGCCACGGAGGGCGTCCAGCGGCATCCGATGATCGACGTGTTCCGCAAGCATCCACGCGACGCCCTCCGCGTCATCGGCATCGCCATGGCCGGCAATCTGCTCAACTACGTGTGGATGGTGAATTACCCGAGCCACGCGCACCTCGTCACCGGCCTGCCGATGAACCAGACGCTCCTGGCCGGCATCGTTTCGGTCACCGTGTCGCTCGTCCTGATCCCCTTCGTCGGCATACTTGCCGACCGGATCGGGCGGCGCCCGCTCCTGATCGCCTTCGCCTTCAGCTCCGCCCTCTACGCTTGGCCGAGCCTCGCGCTGCTCTCCCCGGCCACCAGCTTTCCCGAACTCGTGGCGATCCAGACGGTCGCCATGGTGCTCATGACCGGCTTCGCCGGGGCCGGGGCCGTCACGATGGCCGAGCAATTTCCGACCGAAGTGCGGGTCACCGGCATCGCGCTGCCCTATGCCCTGTCCGTCACGCTGTTCGGCGGAACCGCGCCCTACCTGATCACGGCCATGGGCGGCTGGGGATACGGCCACCTCGTGTGGATTTACCTCGCGGCCATCAGTGTGATCGGCGGGATCGTCTACACGCTCATGCCGGAAACCAAGGGAAAGCCGCTGCCCTGACCGGTTCTCTCCCCGAGGGGCGGCTGGCGGATGCCCGTCAGCCGCCCTTTGGCACGTCCTGGCCGCCGCTTACGTCCGGGTTTGCGCCAGAAGCCACTCCCGGAACCGGCGAAAGGCCGGGTTGCGCATCCGGTTGCGGGGATAGATGAAGTAATAGGTGAACTCCCCGCGGTCGAGCGGCGGCCCGAAGGGCTGCACCAGACGGCGGGCACGCAGATCCTCGGCGAACAGCGCCTTCTGCGCGATCATGACGCCCTGGCCTTCCAGGGCCGCCTGATAGGCAAGCGTGGAACTCGCGTATTTCGGCCCGGCATAGGGATCGATGCCCTCGGCGCCCGCCGATTCCAACCAGTAGCGCCAGTCGTCGAGCCGCACCAGCGAGTGAAGCAGCGTCTGACCCGCAAGGTCGCCGACCTTCTTCAAACCCGCGCGCCGCCGCAGGGCGGGGCTGCACAGCGGCACCAGTTCGTTCGCGATGAGCCGGTCCACCTCAACGCCAGGCCAGTTGCCGTCCCCCAGCCGGATGGCGCCGTCGAGGTTTTCCCGGTCGAAATCCACCGCCTCCACGGAGGTCGTGAGGCGCACCTCGGTGGTCCTGTTGTCCGCATGGAACGACGACAGGCGTGGAATTAGCCATTTGACCGCGAAGGTCGTGTAGGCGCGGATTCGGACGACCTCGATGGTCGTCTGGCCGGTGAGCTTCCGGGTGGCCTCGCGGATGCCGTCGAAATGCAGCGTGATCGCCGCCAGATACTGTTCCCCTTCGGGCGTCAGGACGATTTCCCGCGGCTCCCGGCGGAAGAGCGGCGTGCCGAGATGGCTTTCCAGGCTCTGCACCTGACGGCTCACCGCACCCGGCGTGACGGACAGTTCATCCGCAGCCTTGCGGATGCTCCTGAGCCGGCCGGCGGCTTCGAAGGCGCGCAACGGGTTGAGAGGGGGAAGCCGATCCATGGCAATAGGATTGATCCGCTGTTGAGCTTTGGTCAACGGTGAATTCGGACCCGTTCGCGGCGCTCCACCCCCTCCATTGCTGAACGCCGTGCAACAGCCTGTGAAAAAGGCGGCGGATTGTTCGGGTCGGCGCCGGGGCGTAGCTTTTCCTCACCACGCCGGACCGGCGGGGCCAGGAGAAACGGACGGGCTTTCATCCCCGGCCGCTCCGTCACAAAGACCACCCTTCGTTCCATTGTTCCTGAGAAGAGGAGACGCTCCATGCGTGTGTGGTTCATCACGGGTGCTTCCCGCGGTTTCGGTTCGCTCATCGCTGCCGAAGCCCTCGCCGCCGGCGATGCGGTCGTCGCGACCGCCCGCAACCCGAAGGCGGTCACCGAGCGGATCGGCGATCATCCCAACCTGCTCCCCGTGGCGCTCGACGTGACGAACGAGGCCCAAGCCCAGGCCGCAGCCGCGGCGGCTGTGGAACGCTTCGGTCGGATCGACGTGCTGGTCAACAACGCCGGTTACGGCCTGCTCGGCGCGGTCGAGGAGTCGAGCGGTCCCGAAGTCGAGAAGATCTTCGCGACCAACGTCTTCGGCCTTCTCGCCGTGACCCGGGCCGTGCTGCCGCACATGCGGCGCCAGCGTTCGGGCCATGTCATCAACATCTCGTCCATCGGCGGCTATGGGGCCTTCGTCGGCTGGGGCGTCTACGGTTCCACCAAGTTTGCGGTGGAAGGCATCACCGAGGCGCTCGCCGCCGAACTCGCCCCCCTCGGCGTCAAGGCGACCGTCGTGGAGCCGGGCTTCTTCCGCACCGATTTCCTGGACGGGCAATCGCTGGCGGTGAGCGCTGAGATCGCCGACTACGCCGAGACGGTGGGAGCCATGCGCCGTTTCGCGGCGGACGCCAACCACGCCCAGCCCGGCGATCCCACCAAGTTCGCCAAGGCGATGCTCACGCTCGCTGGTGCCGAGACTCCGCCGGTGCGGCTGGCGGTGGGCAGCGACACGGTGGCCCACATCGAGCGCAAGAACGCGACGGTCGCAAGGGAACTCGATGCGTGGCGGGAGCTTTCGCTGTCGACCGACTTTCCGGTGTCCGCCGGGTAACGCCTCCCGCATCGCAAGCGCACATCGTCTTCTGAACGAAGGACCGTGGCCGCCGGGTTTTCCCGGCGGCCACGGTCCTTTTCGTCGTTCCGCCCGCCTGTCGGCAACCGGCGCTCCTGTTGAGTTTTGCTCAACCATACTTGCCGCATTGTCGTTCTGAATGCCGGGCTTTCCTCTCCTATCCTCTCACCATCGCAGCGCTGCGCTGCGCATCCAAAGGAAGGGGAGGACCCATGGAAGGGCCGAACGGAGAGAACCCGCATCCGGAGCCGTCCTGGCTCGACCGGAGCAACGGCGCGCACCGGCTGGCCGCCTCACGCCACCGGGAAACGGGCCGCTGCGTGTTTCCGCGCGTGCCGGCCGCGTCGCCGGCCGCGCCGCGCTACGAGCCGGTCACCTTGTCGTCCCATGCCCGGCTCTACAGCCACACTATCATCCACCCCAACCCAAAGACCGGCCAGGCTCCGTTCGCTCTCGTCTATGCGGATTTTCCGGAAGAGGTCCGGGTTTTCGGCCGGCTGGACCTGCCGGAGGGTGTGCGCCCGTCCATCGGAGCGCGGCTGGAAGCCGTCATCGACGAGTCCGCGGACGGCAACGCCCGCTATGTGTTCGTTCCCGCAGAGGAGGCCGTTCCATGAGCCGCGACGTCTACATCGCCGGGGCCGCGATGACCCCGTTCGGGCGCCATGACGCCCGATCCATGCAGGATCTGGCGCAGGCCGCCGTGCTGGGGGCGCTCGCCGACGCTGGTGCGGACCAGAATCGCATCCAGGCCTTCTACAACGCCAACGTCTATGGCGGCATGGTGCTGGGGCAGGTGCTGATGCGCGATCTCGGCATCACGGGGCCGGCGCTCTACAACGTGGAGAACGCCTGCGCCAGCGGCGCCACCGCCGTGCATCTCGCCTGTCAGGCGCTGCGTCTCGGCCTGTACGACACCGTCGTCATCTGGGGCGTGGAGCAACTGACCCGGCTGGGTGGCGGCACCATCCCCCTCCAGCGCAACGACTACAAGACGGAGCTTTACGCGGCACAGGGCATGACGCTGCCCACGGTCTACGCCATGCGCGGCAGCCGCTATCTTCATGAACGCCGGGAGACGCCGGAAATCCTCGCCCGCATCGCCGTGAAGAACCGCGCCCACGGCGCGCGCAACCCCTACGCCCAGCAGCGCAAGGAGGTCACGGTGGAGGAGGTGCTGAATTCCCGCCCCGTCGCGGAGCCGCTGACGCTGCTGCAATGCTGCCCGTCGCAGGTTGATGGGGCCGCCGCCCTCGTGCTGACGACGGTGAAGCCGGCATCCTCCCGGCGTCCGGTGCGTGTTCTCGGCTCCGCCGTCCAGTCCGGCCATCTCGAAGAGGGCTGCGACGACATCCTTGACGCGGAAATCACCGCCCGCACGGCGCGGCTCGCCTACGAGGAGGCTGGTGTCGGCCCGCGGGACGTCGGTGTCGTCGAGCTGCACGACGCCTTCACCATTGCCGAACTTCTCTATTACGAAGCGCTCGGCCTCTGCGAGAAGGGCGGGAGCGCCGATATGCTGCGGCGTGGGTACACCGCGCTCGGTGGCCGCGTTCCCGTCAATCCGAGCGGCGGCCTGCTCGCCAAGGGTCATCCGCTGGGCGCCACCGGCGTCGCGCAGATGGTGGAGATCGCCTGGCAGCTTCAGGGCCGTGCCGACGGGCGTCAGGTCGAAGGGGCCCGCATCGGTCTGACGCAATGCACCGGTGGCGGCATCGCCGGCGTCGACCATGCGGCGTCTTCCGTCCATATTCTGGGGGTGTGAGCCATGGAAGAGCGGGATATCGTCGTCGTCACGGGCGGAGCCCATGGCATCGGCTTCGGCATCGCCCGCCTCATGGCGAGCAAGGGTTATGACGTCGCTCTGTTCGACCGTGACCGGGCGGCACTGGACGAGGCGGCCGCCACACTGCGCGACAGCAGCGGTGCGCGGGCAGTCCCTGTCGCCGTGGACGTCACCAGCCGCATCGAGGTCGAAGAGGCCGTCGCCTCGGTCATCGCGGAGTTCGGCCGCATCGACGTGCTGGTCAACAACGCCGGCATCGTCCGCGACAAGCGGCTTTTTGCCATGGAGGAAGAGGATTGGGACGCCGTGGTGGCGACCAATCTCAAATCGCAGTTCCTCACCTGCAAGGCGGTCCTGCCCGGCATGGTCGAGCGCGGCTATGGCCGGATCATCAACATCTCCTCGCGCGCTTGGCTCGGCGGCTTCGGTCAGGCGAACTATTCGGCGGCCAAAGGCGGTGTGGTCAGCCTCACACGCAGCCTGGCGATCGAGTTCGCTGCAAAGGGTGTCACCGTAAACGCCGTCGCTCCGGGCATCGTCGACACGCCCTTGTTCCGCACGTTCAGGGAGGATGTGCAGGAGCGCTTGAAGACGAGCGTTCCCGTGCAGCGGATCGGCACACCGGAGGACATCGCCCAGGCGGTTCTGTTCTTCGCGGCGCGCACGAATTCCTACATCACCGGCCAGCTTCTCTACGTGTGCGGTGGCCGGTCGCTCTCAAGCCCCAGCGTCTGAAGGAGAGGTGCGCCATGACCATCACCAGCAACGTCGAGGATCGGATTGGCACAATCACGATCGACCGCGCCGAAAAGCTCAACGCCCTCGACCCGGAGCATCTGCGGGCGCTGCGGCGGCATCTGGCCGGCCTTTCGTCCGATCCGTCCGTGAACGTCATCGTGATCACCGGTGCGGGCGGTCGGGCCTTTTGTGTCGGCGCCGATCTCACTTCCGCTCCGGCCAGCGATGCGGGCGTCGCCGAGGCCTTTCCCCTGGATCTGGAACAGTCAGGCGAGAACGGGCTCTACATCCGCCTGTTCGACCTCTCCGGCCTGCAGATCCGTAAGCCGTTGATTGCAGCCGTCGACGGATACTGCCTTGGCGGAGGATTGGAACTGGCTCTGCAATGCGACCTCGTTGTCGCATCGGGCAAGGCGTCTTTCGGTCTGCCCGAGGTGGCGGTGGCGAGCGTGCCCGGCGGAGGCGGAGCGACCAACCTGATGCGGGCCATCCCTCGCGCCGTCGCGATGCGGATGCTGCTGAGCGGCGAGCGCATCGACGCGCAACGGGCGCTCGCCATCGGCCTCGTCAGCGACGTCTGGCCCGCGGAACGTTTTGCCGACGAGACCAATGCGCTCGCACGCCGTATCGCCGACAATGGCCCGCTGGCGGTTCAAATGATCAAGATGCTGGCCAGCCAAACCACGACGCTGCCAAGTCTTCAGGCGTTCCAACTGACGGAACTGGCCTGGAGCCTGCTGCGCGACACGGCTGACCGCCGCGAGGGGCGGCAGGCCTTTGCCGAAAAACGTAAGCCGGTTTACATTGGCCGCTGATGGTTTGGGATGGTGCCGGAAACTTGTAATCTCTCCGGTTTCCGGTGCAGTCGTGATGAGCAGATCGCCGCGGTCATGGACCGGCAGGTGGAGGTGCTTCTGCGACGCACCGCCAATCTGCCGCTGACCATACCCGCCGGGACGGTCGGTTCGCAAGTCTGAGCCGGCGGTTGGCCATCCACGAAGGCCTCCGCGGCCGACATACCGTTCGAAGACGACGCTGCAGTCGCCGTCAAAACCGGCCTGTTCGGCCGCCGTCCCCACCGCCTCGCCGGGGTTCCGGTCGACCTCAAGCATCCGCGCATCGCCTTGGTGCTCGTCGGCCTCGCCCGCGGCCAGGCCGACCGCCCGATCCGCCAAGCCGCGCCGATCCTCCTCGACTCCTTGCCGCGCCTCCTCGCGGCGCAGCCCGACGGGCCGCTCGGCCGGCGCAACCGCGCCATGCTGCTGATCGGCTACGGCGCCGCGCTCCGGCGCTCCGAGCTGGTGGCGCTGCGCGTCGCCGATGTGACCCGCCATCCCGACCGCGGCGTCGAGGTGACCGTGCGCCGCTCCAAGACCGACCAGCGCGGGCGCGGCGACGCGGTGGCCATTTGGGCGGCCCCCGATCCGGATCTCTGCGCCCTGCGCGCCCTCGACGCTTGGCTGACCGCGCGCCGCGCCCTGCGCCCCGAGGACCCGCTGTTCTGCGGCGTGCTGAAGAACAGCGCGGTCACCGGCAAGCCGCTGTCCGACAAGGCGGTGGCCCGGCTGGTCAAGGAGAGCGCCGTCCGGGCCGGGTTGCCCGAGCCGGCGCGCTTCTCCGGCCACTCCTTGCGCGCCGGCCTCGCCACCGCGGCGGCCGAGGAGGAGGCGCAGCTCCACGACATCATGCGTCAGACCCGCCACAAGTCCACCGAGGTGGCCCGGCGCTACCTGGAGTTGCCCCGGCTCGGTGGACACCATCTGACTTGCGCAGGAGGTGTTGACCAATGCCGAAAACCCGCCCGCCTTATCCGCCGGAATTCCGGCAGCATATGGTCGAATTGGTCCGCTCTGGACGCGATCCCACCGACCTCACCCGTGAGTTCGAGCCATCCGCCCAGGCGATCCGCAACTGGGTGGCTCAAGCCGATCGCGATAACGGTCACCGCAGCGACGGCCTGAGCAGTTCCGAGAAGGAGGAGTTGGCTCGCCTGCGCCGCGAGAACCGGCAACTGCGCCAGGAGCGCTACATTCTGGCAAAGGCGGCGGGCACCGTCAAGTCCACGGTGGCGGGGCGGCAGGGGTGCGGGTATAGGGTTGTCATGACGACGCCCCGTGCCCCCCGCTACGTCGGCTACCGCTTCCCCGCCGAGGTCATCGCGACGGCGGTGTGGCTCTACTTCCGCTTCCCCTTGAGCCTGCGCATGGTCGAGGAGATGCTGGCGGCCCGCGGCATCACC
>NZ_JAUQTX010000175.1:0-15114 GCF_059803775.1 Azospirillum sp. UFLA03-27
GCGTATAATCGTCGGCAGCGTCAGATGTGTATAAGAGACAGGGGTGGGCTGGCGCTGACCCTGCTCAGCGGCGCGCTCGACCGCAAGGACGGGCGCCGCGGCGAGGCCGTCGCCCAGCCTGCGTGATTATATTGAGAAGAACACCACGTTTGAGAGGATCGAGACCGATGCACACCGTGACCGCCAACGGCGCCTCCATCCCCGCCCTCGGCTTCGGCACCTTCCGCATGAGCGGCCCCGACGTGCTGCGCATGGTGCCGCAGGTCCTGAAACTCGGCTTCCGCCACATCGACACCGCGCAGATCTACGGCAACGAGAGCGAGGTCGGCGAGGCCATCAAGGCGTCCGGCCTGCCGCGCGGCGAGGTCTTCCTGACCACCAAGGTCTGGGTCAGCAACTACAAGGCCGACGATTTCCGCCGCTCGGTGGACGAGAGCTTGGCAAAGCTGCGGACCGACTACGTCGACCTGCTGCTGCTCCACTGGCCGAACGAGGCCGTTCCGCTCGCCGAGCAGATCGAGGCGCTGAACGCCGTCCGGGCCGCCGGCAAGACCCGCCACATCGGCGTCAGCAACTTCAACCGGGCGCTGCTGGACGAGTCCGTGCGCCTCAGCAAGGCGCCCATCGTGACCAACCAGATCGAGTACCACCCGTATCTGGACCAGTCGGTGATGCTGGAGGCGGCGCGCCGCCACGGCCAGTCGGTCACCGCCTATTACGCCATGGCCGACGGTAAAGTCTTCAAGGACCCAGTGCTGACCGATATTGCCGCCCGGCTGGGCAAGAGCCCCGCCCAGGTGGTCCTGCGCTGGCTGGTCCAGCAGGAGGGGGTGATCGCCCTGTCGAAGACGGTCGGAGAAACGCGCGCCGCCGAGAACCTCGCCATCTTCGACTTCGAGCTGTCGGAGACGGACATGGCGGCCATCCATGGCCTCGCCCGCCCCGACGGGCGGATCGTCAGCCCGGACGGTCTGGCGCCCGCCTGGGACTGACGTCTTGAGCTAATGCGGCATCAGGGGCCAGAACAGCGCGATCGCCGTCGTGCCCAGCACGATGACGATCAGCGACAGCGGCAGGCCGAGGCGCGCGTAGTCGCTGAAGCGATAGCCGCCCGGCCCCATGACCAGCGTGTTGCACTGGTGGCCGATGGGGGTGAGGAAGTCGCAGCCCGCCCCCACGGCCACCGCCATCAGGAAGGCGTCGGGCCGCAGGCCCAAATGGTTGGCGAGGCTGGCCGCGATGGGGGCCATCACCAGCACGGTGGCGGCGTTGTTCAGGAAGGGCGTCACGGCCATCGCCGCCACCAGCATCAGGGCCAGCGCCCCGACGGGCGGCAGCCCCTGCGCGGCGACGGACAGCCAGCCGGCGATCAGCTCCGTCCCGCCGGTGGTGCGCAACGCCTCGCTGACCGGAATCAGGGCGCCCAGCAGCACCAGGATCGGCCACTCGATCGATTCGTAGGCCTCCTTCAGAGTCACCACGCGCAGCGCCGTCATGGCGACCGCGGCGCCGAAGAAGGCCAGCGTCACCGGGACGAGGCTGGTCGCCACCAGCCCGATGGTCACCGCCATCACGGCCAGCGCGATCCGCCGCTTGCGCCGCCGCCCGATGGACAGGTTGCGCTCCGCCAGCGGCAGGCAGCCCAGTTCGTTCAGCGTGTCCGACAACCCCGCCGCCCGCGCCTGGAGAACGACCAGATCGCCCGGCTGGAAGCGGACGCGGCGCAGCCGCTGGCGGATCGGCCGGCCGCGCCGGCTGAGCGCCAGCAGGTTGGCGCCGTAGCGCTCGCGCAGTTCGACATCCTCGACGTTGCTGCCGATCAGGGGAGAGCGCGGCTCCACCACCGCTTCGAGGACCGCCAGATCCTCGTCGCTTTCCACCCCCTCCAGTTCCTTCTCGTGCATCAGCTCCAGGCCGGCGTGCTTCACGAGGTCGCCCAGCGCCTGGGTGTCGGCCTCCAGCACCAGCACGTCGCCCGCGAGCAGCACCCAGTGGCCGGACGGGATGTGGCGGCGGTGCCGCCCGCGGATGATCGCCGCGACCGTCACGTCACCCTCGCCGTAGGCCTCCAGGTCGGCGACCGTCTTGCCGACGAAGGGCGACTTCTCCGGGAGCAGCGCCTCCGCCGTGTAGTCGTCGATGGAGAAGCCCCCGGCGCTGCCCGACGCCGCCTGCCGGCCGGTGGGCAGAAGGCGGTAGCCGACCGTCAGGAAGGCCACCCCCGCCACCGCGATGGTCAGCCCGACCGGCGTGAAGTCGAACATGCCGAAGGGTTCGCCGACCATCTCGTTGCGCAGGCGGCTGACGATGATGTTGGGTGAGGTGCCGACCAGCGTCATCAGCCCGCCGAGCAGCGAGCCGAAGGCCATCGGCATCAGCAGCAACGACACCTTCGTCCCGTTGCGCCGCGCCACCTGCATGGCGATGGGCATGAAGATGGCGAGCGCCCCGATGTTCTTGACCACCGCGGACAGCAGCGTCACCGCCCCCGTCAATACGATGATCTGCGCCGGCACGGTCTTCATGCGGGCGCCGAGGGGGCGCATCACCTCCTCGATGATCCCGGAACGGCCGACCGCGGCGCTGACCACCAGCGCCGAGCCGACGATGATGACGATGTCGTCGGAGAAGCCGCTGAAGGCGTCCTTTGGCTTGACGATCCCGACGGCCACCGCCGCCAGCAGCGCCAGCATGGCGACGAGATCGTAGCGCAGCTTGTCCCAGATCAGCAGCGCGATCACCGCGCCGATGATGCCGAAGGCGAGTCCCTGGTCGAGCGTCATGCAGCCCTTTTTTGGGGAATTGTTGGTGCGTCGTTACTGGGATTTGCCGGAGGATGAGCCTGATGGCGCCGCGTCGCGCCCCTTCCCGGCCCCGCTGGAGCCGGTGTTGGCGTTCGACGGCGACCGGGCGTTCCGGACAAGTTCGCCGCAGTGTGGCTGCTCGTCGCTGCCTGGGTCAAGAAAAGGCAGGACGCTGGCGAGCGGAGTCAGCAGGACGCCCAGCGCCACCGCCGCGGCGCCGCGCGCCGCCGACTCCGCCGCGTTCACCCCGATGTCCGGCAACCCCAGGGTGCCGCGGACATGGACCGGAACATGGGTGGCGAAGATCTGGGGGCTCTTGGCGCGTCCCAGAACGGTCATGTCCATCGCCTCGCTGCGCAGGTTGATCGTGCCGTCCGCCGTCACCAGCGTTTCCGGCGTGTCGAGCACCAGCGCGCGGCTTTCCACCAGCCCGTCCTTCACCGTCACGTCGGCGACCAGACAGTTGAAGGGCAAGGGCTTGTCGCCGGACAGGACGACGCCCAGCGTTTCCAGGATGTTGGTCTTCAGCCCCTTGACCGCGTAGCTGGTGATCCGGCCGCCGTCCACCGCAACGCCCAGCTTGCCGTCGGAGGACCCCAGGATGTTGGCGACCGTGGTGCCCTGCCCCTTGAGCTGGATGCGCCCGCTGGCCGTGCCGCCCATTTCCTGCGCGAAGGCCGTCTCGCGGAACAGGCGGGCCAGCTTGATCTGACGGACGTCCAGATTCACGTCCAGCGCCGGGGTCTTGCGCCCGCCGTCGAGCACCGCCGTTCCGGCCACCCGCCCGCCGCCGACGCCGAGCGACAGCGGGTCGAGCACCAGCCGCCCGTTCTCCAGCTTCGCCCGCGCGTCGAGGGCATCCAGCGTGGAGAAGGGCGCCTCCACATGCTCGCCGCGGAACTTCACGTCCATGTCGGCGGTGCGCAGCTTCTCCAGCGGGACCTCGGTGGCCGGGATGACCCGCTCCCGCCCCTTGGTCGGGTAGTCGTCGCGGCCTTTCGGCGAGGCACCGATGAAGCCCGCCAGATCGATCGCCGCCAGCTTGCGCGAGGTCAGGTCGCCGGTGATCCGCGGCCGCTCGCCGCCCAAGTCCACCGCCACCTGCCCGGACAGGTCGCTCTCGCCGACCTTGCCGTTCATCCCCTCGAACCGCCAGACGTCGCCCTCGCGCCCGAGATGGCCGGAAATGGCGTAGGGCCGCGTCGTCGGCACGGGAATGCCCAGGATCGGGAAGACGTCGGCCAGATCGTCGCCGCGCAGCTCCACCGACAGGTCGACGCCCTGGAGCAGCACCGGCTCGGCGATGGAGCCCTCGATCTTGCCGCGAGTCTTGCCGATGGCGGTCTCGACGCGCAGGGGATAGGGCTTGGGATCGTCGCGCAGATACTCCAGCGAGCCGCCGGCCGCCGTCAGGGTGAAGGGCTTTCCGGCGAAGTCGCCCTTGCCCTCCAGCCGGACCTCCTGGTCGCCGTTGCCGCCGACCGCCGTGTTGACGCCGCTGTCGATGTCAATCTTGCGGATGGGGTCGCGGAAGCGCAGCCGCCCCTCCTCGACCACGAGCGTTTCGATGATCGGCAGGTCGGTGCGGTCTTCCGGCTTGATCGTCTCCTTCGCCGCCTCCTTGCGCGGGTCCGGCCCGCCGAAAGTCCAGTTGGCGGCGCCCTCCCGGTTCTTCTCCAGGAGCAGCTTGGGACCGGTAAGCCGGATCTCCGGAAACTCGAAGTCGCCGCGCAGCAGCGGCCAGAGGCGAAGCTGAAGGTCCAGCACCCGCAGTTCCGCCATCGTCTTGTCGTCGCTCCACTCCGCGTTGGCGACCCGAAGCCCTTCGACGCGGATGCGCAGCGGGTCCCCCAACCGGACGTTGAGATCGCCGTCGATGACGACCTCGCGGTTCAGCGCCTTGGACGCCTGCCGGGCGATGAAGCCGCGGGCGTCGTTCCAGTCGAAGACGGCCAGGGCGATGCCGATGCCCGCCGCGACGGTCACCGTCAGCCCCAACAGGCCGTAGCCGATCCATTTCACCACGGCCATCCGCCGCGCCCCCCCTGCCTGCCTGCACCGCACCCTCTGGCTGAATAACGGGCAAATGCCCGGCGGTGTGGCGCCTTACCTCCAAAGGGCTGGGGAAAGGACGATCTTGTACGGATTTAACGAAAAATTGAGCGAATCTGGCTATGGGTGGTCCCGCACGGCTTTCCACTTCCCTCCCCACCCGAGAACCATGCGTTCACTTACAAATTTTGCTCCCTCCACCTTTGAGGAGCGCGGCGCCGCCGTGGCCTTCACCACCCCGGTACTGGCGCAGACGCGGGTGCGCAAGGACGACCGGGATAAGCTGGAGGTTCTGATCCCCAACCTGTCGGACGGGCGCGGCGTCTATGTGGTGCCGTGGAAGGGCCTGCCGGTCGCCTTCCCGATGACCGTCCACGACCGCATGTTGCAGGACCTGATCCGCAAGGCCGACGGCTGCTCGCCGGACGACATCCGCAAGGCGGTGCTCCAGGCGGCGCGCTGCGGCCTCGCCGGGCCGCTGGCCGTGGAGGCGGCCGAGGCCGTCCTGCGCGACGAGGACGAGCAGCGCCTCCTCATCAACTACCAGCTCATCGTCGAGGTGCTGAAGGCGGTCGGGCTGGAATCCACGGACATCCTGCGCGCCGGTCTCGGCTCCGAGAAGGGCGAGCATCTGACCCGCAGCTACATGACCAAGGCGGCCCAGAGCCTCGCCCTGGAACCGACCGAGCTTTACGCGCGGGTGGCCGAGCTGGCGACCTTCATGGAGCCGGTGGGCATCGCCACCTCGCCCAGGCCGGCCCGGCTGCGCCGTCTGGCGCGCGACCTGCTGCAGTTCCGCGACAGCATGACGGAATGGTCGACCGGCAACGTGTCGGAGGCCGCCCCCATCGGCACCTTCTGCGCGGAGGTGGCGGAGCACACGCTCAACCAGGTCCGCAACGTGGTGAACCAGCTCGACCAGTCGGTGGCGGCCTTTGAACTGCTGCTGCGCCAGTGGGAGACCAAGCGCACGCTGGTGCGCAAGGCGACCACCCGGCTGTCCTGGCTGCTCGACGGCTGGGACTTCATCATCACGAGCTGGGCGGAGGCCCAGACCCGGAGCAAGCACGAGCAGGACATGGCCGTGCACGAGCTGTTCCGCGTGCTGCCGCTGCTGCCCAGGGACGAGGAGAAATCCGATCACGCGCTGCTGGCCGACGGGCTGCTGGCCGCGAACCGCCGCACGGTACGGGCCTATGTGGATTGGCGCAGCGGCCAGCTCGACATGGACCTCGTGATGCGGATCGAGGCGATCAAGGGGAAGGCGGCCTGACCATGACCACGGACCCCAAGGCCCTTCTCAGCCTCGGCACCAAGCTGCTGGACATCGACGAGGCCCGATTCCGGCAGGTGGTCGATCTGCTGCAGCAGATCGGCGACCATCCCGAGGTCCGGCACACCTTCTCGCTGATCCGCCCCCGTCTGGCGGAGGTGCGGCCCAGGCGGCGCGCGACCTTCAAGCGGCTGTTCTGCGAACCGTTCGAGGACCTGTTCCAGCTTCCCACCGGCAACCAGCCGGCTCCGCTGAACAAGGTGGACCGCGACGCCGTCAACGCCCTGTGGCCGCTGGTGGAGGGTCAGATCGGCAAGGAGCGGCTGCGCGGCGTCGCCGGCGCGCTGGGCGACGGAGCGTCGCGGGCGGAGCCGGCCCGCGCCTTCTGGTCCATGGCCTCCGCCGCCGTGGCCGACATTCTGGAGCAGACGGAAACCGGGCGCTTCGCGGACGACCTGGGGCTGCGGCTGAATCCTGACCGCCTCCGCACCATCGAGGACATCGCCCGCATCCTGACAATCGCCCAGCCGGCGGCCGAACTGAAGGCCGTCCTGTCGCCCAAACCAATCCAGAAGCTGCACAAGGACCATCTGGACGGCATCCAGGCCATCGGGCGGCAGGTCGCGCGCGGGCGGCCGGACGCGCTGAAGCTGTTCATCCTGCTGGCCGCGGCCCGCCTGTCCGACCCGTCGATCCTGCTGGGCAGCCTGTGGGACATGGATCTGGGCCAGAAGTCGAGCGAGCGCGCAGCCCTGTTCCTGGACCTCAGCGGCACGGTGGTGGCGCAGATCGAGGAACGGTCGCGCGGCGTCGCCTCGGCCTCGGGCGGCACGGTGGACCGCATGGCCGCCGCCACCCTCGCGGTCGATCTGGTGGCAAGCCTGGAGGCCACGCGCAACGCCATGGAGCACAGCCGCAACAAGGACTTCGACCAGCGGCTGAAGATCATCCGGAACTCCGTCCACGAGCTGGTGCGCACCCAGGTGCTGGACGGGGCGGAGACCGAAATCCTCACCGCGGTGGACACCCTGGTTCCCGGCACCGACACCGCGCGGATGGTGCAGGCGGAGAACCAAGCCCGCGCCCTGCGCAAATGCTCGACCATCGCCGACACGCTGGGCCTGCGCGGCGAGCTGAAGAGCGTGACCCAGCAGGCCACCGCCTCGCTGACGGGCACGGCGCGGCAGTCGCTGGCGGACGGGATCGGCGACGCGCGGACCGGGTATACCGCCATCCGCATGATCGAACTGATTGCCGGACCGGCGGAGGCCAACCAGATCATGGACGACATCCTGAGAGGTGGACGCCGCTGAGGGCACCGGGGAGATCGCATGACGCGTCGCGGAGGCTACGTCGGCTGGGCGCTGCCGGAGGCGGAGCGCGCCCGTCTGCTGGCGCGGTTCCCGGCGCGCTACGCCCGCACCGTCGCCCATCACGTCACGCTGGTCTACGGCGTCGGGGCGGGGCACCCGCTGCCGACGGCGCGCGAGGGGACCATCCTCGGGCTGGCCGACGATGGAGAGGGCTTGCAGGCGCTCGTCGTCGCCATCGCCGGGACGACCGACCGGCCCGGCGGCGGCACCTATCACGTCACATGGTCGCTGGGGCCGGGGCGCCGTGCGATGGAGTCGAATGCGGTGATCGCGCGCCTCGGCTGGACCCCGGTGGAGCCCGTCGCCGTCCGGCTGGAGCCGCGTTTCTTCCCTTTCTAGGCGTCCCTTTCTAGGCGCCGGGACCGCCGCTGGCGTTGGCCTCCGCTGCGGCGCCGCGGTTCAGCGCCTGCTCGCGGTGGAAGACGAACAGACCGCTGCCAATGATGAGCAGCGCGCCCACGATGATGCGCAGCGTCGGCGCCGTGCCCCAGACCAGCAGGTCCAGCACCACCGCCCAGATGATCGACACATACTGAAACGGCACGACGACCGCCGCCGGGCTGAGCTGGAGCGAGCGGTTCATCGCCGCGTGTCCGGCCAGCGCCGTGACGCCCAGCGCGCCCAGCAGCAGGAAGTCCAGCCCCGGCGGCGGCACCCAGACCAGCGGCAGCGCCGCCCCGCCGAGCAGGCCGGTGCCGAAGGTCTGGAAGCTGACCAGCGACAGGTTGCTCGAATCGCGCAGCAGCCGGGTGGAGATCAGGCCGGTGGAGAAGACCAGCGTGCCGAACAGGGCGACCAGCGACGGCACCGCGTCGAACTGGCCCGTCGGGTTCAGCACGATCACCACCCCGGCGAAGCCGACCACCACCGCGGCCCAGCGGCGCCAGCCCACCTTCTCGCCGAGCAGCGGCACCGACAGGGCGGTGACGATCAGCGGAGCGGCCATGTAGATGGTCATGACGTTGGCGAGCGGCAGCGACCGCACCGCCCAGTAGAAGCAGGCGACCTCGCCCGCCACGCAGCCGACGCGCAGAAGATGCAACGGCAGCCGCTTCACCGCGAAGACCGACCGCACCCCCTCGCGCAGGATCAGCGGGGCCAGCAGCATCGCGCCGAACAGGCTGCGGATGGCCAGCAGCATCGCCACCGGATAGTCGGCGACCAGCCACTTACCGAGCGCGTCGTTGACGGTGAAAAGCGACATGCCCAGCAGCATCAGCAGGATGCCCAGGCGGGTGTCGGTGGCGGCGGAGGACGGGGTGCTGGAGGCGATCATCTCGGTTCACGCAAAAAATCCCTCCCCCCGCGACCGGCGGGGGAAAGGATGGGATCGGGGCGGCAAAATGACGGGTGCGCGCGGTTCAGACCACGCCCTTCTCCCGCAGGGCCGCGATGTCCGCCGCGCATAGGCCCAGCGCCTGCTCCAGCACGGCGTCGGTGTGCTGGCCGAGCGTTGGCGGGGCCACCGTGTGCTCGATGGGGGTCGCGGAGTAGCGGATCGGGCTCGCCACCGTCGGCACGGTCCCGGCGGTCGGGTGCGGCAGGTCCTGGTGGATGTGGCGGGCCTGGACGTGGGGGTCGGCGAAGACCTGCGACACGTCGTTGATCGGGCCGCAGGGCACGCCCACCGCCTCCAGAGCCGACAGCCAGTCGCGGCTGGTCCGCTGCTCCAGCAGCAGCTCCAGGATCGGCACCAGCTCCTTGCGGTTGGCGACGCGGGCCGGGTTGGTGGCGTAGCGCGGGTCCTGCGCCAGCTCCGGACGTCCGGCGACCTGACAGAATTTGGCGAACTGCCCGTCGTTGCCGACCGCCAGGATGATGTGGCCGTCCAGCGTGGCGAAGGCCTGGTAGGGCACGATGTTCGGGTGTGCGTTGCCCAGCCGCTGCGGCGCCTTGCCGCCGACCAGATAGTTCATGGCCTGGTTCGCCAGCACCGCCACCTGCACGTCGAGCAGGGCGAGGTTCACCCACTGCCCCTCCCCCGTCCGGTCGCGGTGGGACAGCGCGCCGAGCACGCCGATGGTCGCGTAGAGACCGGTGAAGACGTCAGTGACCGCGACGCCGACCTTGACCGGCCCGCCGCCCGTCTCGGCATCGGGTTGGCCGGTGATGCTCATCAGCCCGCCCATGCCCTGGATCATGAAATCGTAGCCGGCGCGCTTGGCGTAGGGGCCGTCCTGGCCGAAGCCGGTGATCGAGCAGTAGACGAGGCCCGGGTTGATCGCCTTCAGGCTGTCATAGTCCAGCCCGTACTTGACCAGCCCGCCGACCTTGAAGTTCTCGATCACGACATCGGCCTGGGCGGCCAGCTTGCGGACCAGCTCCTGCCCCTCCGAGCGCTCGAAGTCGATGGTGATCGATCGCTTGCCGCGGTTGGTGGAGAGGAAGTAGGCCGACTCCTTGCCGGCCCAGGGGGGACCCCAGGCGCGCGTGTCGTCCCCGGCGCCGGGCCGTTCGACCTTAATGACGTCCGCACCGAGATCGGCCAGCGTCTGCGCCGCCCACGGGCCGGCGAGCACGCGGGAAAGTTCCAGGACACGAACATGGGAAAGCGGGCCGGGCATGCTGGAGTCCTTATGGAAGAGCGCCTCATTCCCTCTCCCGCCCCGGGAGAGGGTGCCCGCGTCAGCGGGCGGGTGAGGGTCGTCCGAGAATCAAGGCGCCGATTCTCGGGCGACCCTCACCCTTCCCACGCCCGGGGGCGTGGGCCCCTTCCCTCTCCCGGGACGGGAGAGGGACAACAAACTTCACCTCACGCGAAGGCCTGGATGCCGGTGATGGCGCGGCCCAGGATCAGGGCGTGGATGTCGTGCGTGCCCTCATAGGTGTTCACCGCCTCCAGGTTCATCACGTGGCGGATGACGTGGAACTCGTCGGCGATGCCGTTGCCGCCGTGCATGTCACGGGCGACGCGGGCGATCTCCAGGGCCTTGCCGCAGTTGTTGCGCTTGATGAGCGAGATCATCTCCGGCGCCGCCTTGCCCGCGTCGAGCAGGCGGCCGACCTGCAGCGCGGCCTGCAGGCCGAGCGCGATCTCCGTCTGCATGTTGGCGAGCTTGAGCTGCGGGATCTGGTTCGCGGCCAGCGGGCGGCCGAACTGCTTGCGGTCGATCTGGTACTGGCGGGCGGCGTGGAAGCAGAACTCCGCGGCGCCCATGGCGCCCCAGGCGATGCCGTAGCGGGCGCGGTTCAGGCAGCCGAACGGGCCGACGATGCCCTCGATGTTCGGCAGGCGGTTCTCCTCCGGAACGAAGACCTCGTCCATGACGATCTCGCCGGTGGCCGAGGCGCGCAGCGAGAACTTGCCCTCGATCTTCGGCGCCGACAGGCCCTTCATGCCCTTTTCGAGCACGAAGCCGTTGATCTTGCCCTCGTCGTTCTTCGCCCAGACGACGAAGACGTCGGCGACCGGCGAGTTGGTGATCCACATCTTCGCGCCGCTGACGATGTAGCCGTCCGCGACCTTCCTCGCGCGGGTCTTCATGCCGGCGGGGTCGGAACCGGCGTCCGGCTCGGTCAGGCCGAAGCAGCCGATCCACTCGCCGGTGGCGAGCTTGGGCAGGTACTTCTCGCGCTGGGCCTCGCTGCCGTAGGCGTAGATCGGGTGCATGACCAGCGAGGACTGCACCGACATGGCGGAGCGGTAGCCGCTGTCCACCCGCTCGACCTCGCGGGCGACCAGACCGTAGGAGACGTAGTTGACCCCGGCGCAGCCGTAGCCGTCGATGGTGGAGCCGAGGAAGCCCAGCTCGCCCATCTCGTTCATGATCTCGCGATGGAAGATCTCGTGCCGGTTGGCCTCGGTCACGCGCGGCAGCAGCTTGTCCTGGCAATAGCTGCGCGCGGCGTCGCGGATCATCCGCTCGTCCTCGGTCAGCTGCTCGTCGAGGAGCAGCGGGTCTTCCCAGGCGAAGGAAGCGAGCTTGGCGGAGGCGGCTCCGGTCTTGGCGGCCATGTTTGAAATCTCCCTAGGTCCGATGCGCCCCAACATGGCGCGGCCGCTTTCATGGTTCAAATACATTTATCAGAGGACTTTAATATGATTCTCATATAAGACACTGGCATGGACCTGCGCCATCTCCGCCATTTCGTCGCCGTCGCCGAGGAGCTGCATTTCAGCCGTGCCGCCGCCCGGCTGGGCATCGGGCAGCCGCCGCTCAGCCAGTCGATCCAAGCATTGGAGGCCGAGCTGGGCGCCCGCCTGTTCGAGCGCACCAAACGCCGGGTCGAGCTGACCGAGCCGGGGCAACTCCTTCTCGGCGAGGCGCGGGAGATCCTGGCGCGGGCGGAGCGCGCCGCCGTGCTGACCCGCCGCGCCGCCAAAGGCGAGGTCGGTGAACTGCGCGTCGGCTTCACCGCGGCGGCCCCCTTCCTGCCGATGGTGCCGCGGATCATCGACGCCTACCGCCGCGCCCACCCCGACGTGCATCTGACCCTGGTCGAGCTGCCGTCCAAGCAGCAGTTGACGGCGCTGGCCGACCGCCGGCTCGACGTCGGCTTCATCCGCGAGCCGCGTTTCGTCCCCGAGCCCGAGTCCTTCCGCTTCCACGACGTGGTGCGCGAGCCGCTGCTGGCGGTGATGCGCGCCGACCATCCGCTGGCCGGGCGGGAGGTCGTGCCGCTGGCCGCCCTGCGCGACGAGCCCTTCGTCTTCTACCCCGCCGATTTCGGCACCAGCACGCACGAACAGGTCTTCGCGCTGTGCGCCGCCGCCGGATTCCGCCCCAACGTCACCCAGGACGCGCGCGAGGCCTTCACCATCATCGGGCTGATCGCCGCCGGGCTGGGCGTGTCGATTCTGCCTGGCCAGCTTCGGCAGGTGGCGCTGGAAGGGGTGGTGTACCGGCCGCTCGACACGCCGGACGCCGTCACCACCCTGCAACTGGCCCAACGCAGCAACGAAAGTTCGCCCCTGGTGAAAAAATTCACCGGCCTCGTGGAGCGGATCGTTCCTTTTGTTCCGCCCATCCCCGGCGCGTGAGCGGCGACTCGGGAAAAATCGCCTGTCCGGACCCCGAACCTCCCAAAGTCTGGGTTTTCAAGCGGTCAAGGAAGGAGCAAACTCCCGTTCAAACTGCGTGCACGGCCTTCGCAGATGCACAAAATTTCGTCAGACCGATGCCGAACCGTTGAATTGATCACAATGCGAGCATCGGGCTTGTCGAATTTATTAAACGGGTATACCGTCTGGCCCATTGCATAGGTCCTGTGTCGGGAACGCAACCCTGACCCCGGACCGCGCTCGGGACACCTCGGACGGGGGGAGGATGATGGACGGCGGCATGGTCACGACCGCACAGGCACTGGTGCGCTTCGTCGGGGTCCAGAAGACCTATGACGGCGAACACCTCGTGGTGAAGAACCTCGACCTCGACATCAAGAAGGGCGAGTTCGTCACCCTGCTCGGCCCTTCGGGCTCGGGCAAGACGACCACGCTGATGATGCTGGCCGGCTTCGAGGTCCCCACCCACGGCGAGATCTACCTCGCCGACCGGCCGATCAAGAACATGCCGCCGCACAAGCGCGACATCGGCATGGTCTTCCAGAACTACGCGCTGTTCCCCCACCTGACGATCGAGGAGAACGTCGCCTTCCCGCTGACCGTGCGCAAGATGTCGCGGTCCGAGGTGAAGGAGCGGGTGCGGTCGGCGTTGCGCATGATCAAGCTGGAGAACCTGGCGCACCGCCATCCCGGCCAGCTGTCGGGCGGCCAGCAGCAGCGCGTGGCGTTGGCCCGCGCGCTGGTCTTCAACCCGCAGCTCGTCCTCATGGACGAACCGCTGGGCGCGCTGGACAAGCGGCTGCGCGAGCACATGCAGCTCGAGATCAAGCAGCTGCACGAGACGATGGGCATCACCGTCGTCTACGTCACGCACGACCAGAGCGAGGCGCTGACCATGTCGGACCGCATCGCTGTGTTCAATGACGGCATCGTGCAGCAGATCGACAAGCCGGACGCGCTGTACGAACGCCCGGTCAACAGCTTCGTCGCCAACTTCATCGGCGAGAACAACGTGCTGAGCGGCACCGTCGAGAATATCGAACAGGGCTTCTGCCGGGTGGCGCTGGCGTCGGGCGGCTCGGTCGTGGCCCAGGCGATCAACGTCGCCGGTACGGGTGCCGTCACGGCGCTTTCGGTCCGGCCGGAGCGCATCAGCATCCTGACCGACGGGCAGGCCCCGGACGGCATGAACGCCCTGCCCGCCCATGTCCAGGACACCATCTATCTCGGCGACCACGCGCTGGCCGTGCTGAAGGTCGCCGGCAACGGGGAATTCATGGTCAAGCTGCCGCCGGGCGCCCACGCGGGCCTCAGCCACGGCCAGAGCGTGTCCATCGGCTTCCGCCCCGAGGACTGCCGGGCGCTCGATCCCGTGTGATCGGCCGCACCCGTCCGTCCGGTCTCTCCGGGAGGGGGGACCGGGGGCGCGCAACACCTCCTGACGCAACCACACATAATGAAGGAACGGGGACGATGTCGAAGCTTAAGGTGGCAGTTGGGTTCCTTGCGACGTTCACCGCCGGTGTGGCGCTGGCCACCGCCGCGCAGGCCCGCGACCTGACGGTCGTGTCCTGGGGCGGCGCCTATCAGGAAGCCCAGAAGAAGGTCTATTTCGAGCCGTTCAAGAAGGCCGGCACCCCGATGAACGACGAGTCCTGGGACGGCGGCATCGGTGTGCTGCGCGCCAAGGTCCAGGGCGGTGCGGCGACCTGGGACGTCGTCCAGGTGGAGAGCGAGGAGCTGGCCGTCGGTTGTGAAGAGGGCCTGTTCGAGACGATGGAGTTCAACAGGATCGGCGGCGAGCAGGCCTACCTGCCGCAGACCGTCGATGCCTGCGGCGTCGGCGCGATCGTGTACGACTTCGTGCTCGGCTACGACAAGGACAAGCTGAAGGACGCACCGAAGAGCTGGGCCGACTTCTTCGACACCACCAAGTTCCCGGGCAAGCGCGGTCTGCGCCAGGGCGCCAAGACCACCCTTGAGATCGCCCTGATGGCCGACGGCGTCGCGCCGAAGGACGTCTACAAGGTTCTGGGCACCGAAGAGGGCCTGGAGCGCGCCTTCAAGAAGCTCGACACCATCAAGAACGACATCGTCTGGTGGAAGGCCGGTGCCCAGCCGCCGCAGCTGCTGGCGTCGGGCGAGGTGGCGATGACCTCGGTCTACAACGGCCGCATCGACGCCGCCAACAAGGCCGAGAAGAAGAACTTCGGCATGGTCTGGAACGGCGCGCTCTACACCATCGACAGCTGGGTGATCCTGAAGGGCAGCCCGAACAAGGAAGCCGCCTACAAGTTCCTCGACTTCGCCGGCAAGGCGGAGAACCAGGCCAAGCTGTCCGAGAACATCGCCTACGGCACCTCCAACAAGGACGCCCCGTCCAAGCTGGCGCCCGCCGTCCTGAAGGATCTGCCGACCGCTCCGGACAACATGAAGAACGCGGTCGAGATCAGCGTTCCCTTCTGGCTGGAGAACATCGACCGCCTGACCGAGCGCTTCAACAAGTGGGCGGCGAAGTAAGCCGCTGAGCAGTGCCCCCACCCAGACCCGCCCCCCGGGGCTTTTAACAAAAAACGAGCCCACCAGAAAAAAAAAACGATCACGGAATGC
>NZ_JAUQTX010000176.1:0-15100 GCF_059803775.1 Azospirillum sp. UFLA03-27
CCGCCTGAACGGCGGTTTCGGGAGCCTCGGAGCGAGGAAAAACGCTCCTTCCCGACCAAATCGCCCGCTGAAACCCGTATTTTTATCCTCAACGGAGGCAAAAGGCCGAAATATGTTCGTTTTTCCGCACCCTGCTAGCGCACTGACACTGACATAACGCGATTCCGTCGGCACGATCCAGTCTGTCGGCCTCATCGTTGGATCGGAGGATCGTGGACATTGCTATTTCCCATTTACCTAGGGTGAAGTTCGGATTAATGGTGTGGAATAAGGGGTTGCACGTCGCTGACATGTCAGTTTGGGGCCATTACACGAAAGTGTACAAATTTTCCGGGGTATGAGAACGCGGCATGAACTTAAGCTCAACTACGCATTATCATCCCCCTGCTTAGTGGCGAAAGCGATAACTTAGGCGCCCTGTGCCGGAACCGCACGATGATGGCTAAGACGAGCGACGTGCGAAAATAATTATCAAATCCGCTTAAAAATAGGTGCGGTAGATTGAAGCTATTTGGTGAGGCGCAAAATGAAATCGATGATAAAAGCTAAATACTATCTTGTAATATTAACTATTTTTGTCATATCAGGGTGCTCTACTCACAACAAGCAGAGTATAGTTATTCTATCAAAGAATATCGAAACAAAAAAAGATCTTTTGAACGCCGTGAGAACGATAGGCGAATATAGAGGGGCTTGCAAAGCAGAAACTGCAGAGTATCTTTTTTCAAGTCCTGTTAAGTATGAAAATACAACATCTATTGATGGTGTTATTGTCCATTCTTGGTATCAGAATGCAAGTAATGCAAAGATAATTTCTCAAATATTGATACAATGCCAGAGCAAAGATAAGGCCCAGCATTTTGCTGTTAGTGTGGTTGTTGAAACTAAATATACGTGCATTGAGATTGATGACATAAAGAGAGTGTTCGGCGAACCGAATTTCATTGAGAGATTTGGCCCATTAACAAGCTTGGTAAAAAGTATGAAAGCAGTGAATAGCGGGGATATACTGTATAGCATTATTTATCAATCTGATCAATTGACCTCAAAGTTCGTATTTAATTTTACGAACTGCGCAGTATTAGTCTTTTCCCAAAAAGGGTCGATGCGGTGACCAACGTATTGCGAGAGCACAGGCACGCTGCGGGAATGGTCAAGCAATCTGTCGCGAAAAGGCGCGTAAGGATTGATTTTTTCGTCAGTGCTGCCGAATGTGTACGCTCAAAATTCCACCCGGCCCTTCCCGTATTTGCAGCTTTAGCGCTGTCCGCTTGTGCAGAGCCGCCGCGAATGGCGACTGCAACTCTTATCCATCCCAGAGCACCATGGTTTCTAGTTGCGGATGAGCCGACCCTCATTGTTCTTCGGCTTAAGACCATGATCACCGCATGCCGGAAAGAGTTCTTGGATCAGGGGCCGATGGATGTTCAGGAGCTACCGGACGGTGCGAAAAATTTCGTCATCGACAGCACAATCCCCCTGAGAATCGGATACTTAATGATCCGCAACACGCCGCGTGGCAGCGAAGTCAGCGTAGAAGGACAAAGGCTGATAGCTGACTTCGCCCAACTCCGGCGCTGGGCAGAAGGTGACAAGGAGTGCTGAGTGCTGTCGCGAAAGGGCGGAATGTTGACTGAGGCAAGTCGTCCACCAGGTATCAGATCACCGGAGCGACGATCCTGCGGACTCCTCAGTCGGAAGGGCTAGAATGCAACTGGACGATCCCTTCAATCTCCAACGCTTCGTGACCGCACAGGAGCCGGTGTTCACGACGGTGCTCGACGAATTGCAGGACGGGCGCAAGCGGAGCCATTGGATGTGGTTCATTTTTCCGCAACTGCGCGGCCTCGGCCGCTCGGCAACCGCTGAGTTCTACGGCATCGCCTCCCTCGACGAGGCGCGCGCCTATCTGGAGCATCCGACGCTCGGCCCACGATTGGAAGCCGCGACGCGGGCCGTTCTTGCGATCCGGGGGCGATCGCTTCATGAGATCTTCGGCTCTCCGGACGACATGAAGTTCCACTCCTGCATGACCCTGTTCGCCTTGGCTGCGAAGGAGTCTGTTCCCCTTTACCATGAGGCGCTTGCGCTCTGCTTCGATGGCCGAATGGACAAGGCGACGCCAACAGCATTGGGGAGGCCCGGGGCGGCCGCGCGGACGCGGCCGCCGTTTGAGGGCGAGCGTAAATCCTGATGTGTCAGGATTTACGCTCGATAGTATGAAAGGGGACCATGGGGGAGGCGCCCAGCATGATGGTCGAGGCGGTCGCCACCACCACATTTGCGGTCGATTGACTGGAGCGGCGCTACGGTTGAGCCCACGCTCATCGGCAGACTTGCTGATGGCGGACATGGATGGAGGGGCACAGCTCCGTCATTGCCGGTTTCGTTGCGGATATCGTTGCGTCGACGTCGCAATCTCCCCATGGAATGAATAAATTCCATCGGCCCCTGGCCGGGGCGGCTTCTGGCCCATGCAGGAATGATCGTGGCAAAAGGTAATGTTCACACTTAAACGGAAAGAGCAATTCGAGCAGGAGATCAAGAAGAGTCGCTTTTTGGCCTCGGCGGGTCCGGTCGCGACCGAAGAGGAGGCACGTGGATTAATCGCTGCGTGCAGCCAACGGGATGCGGGCCACAACTGCTGGGCCTTCCGGATCGGCGACCTCTACCGGTCCAGCGATGACGGCGAACCGGGGGGAACGGCGGGACGCCCGATTCTTCAGGCCATAGACGGCCAGAAGCTGGATCGGGTGGCGCTGGTGGTCAGCCGCTGGTTCGGTGGCGTTCTTCTCGGTGCAGGCGGGCTGGTGCGTGCCTACGGCGGCACCGCAGCGGCGTGTCTCCATGCCGCTGAACGTCAGCCGATCATCCGCTTTGCAGCCTTGACCGTCACGTGCGCCTTCGCCGACGAGGCCAGGATCAGGTCGGGGCTTGGCGCCTTCCCAGCAGCCTCTGCCGAGACCAACGGCTTCACGCCCCAAGGCGTGCAACTCCAGATCAAGGTTCCTTGCGGGCAGCTGGACGATGTCGTTTGCATGATCTCGGATGCGTCTCGCGGTCAAGCCAAGGTCCAAAAGTCGCCCGGATAGCGAATGAGAATCCGTCCGGCGAGTGCCGGTCCTATCACCGCGCTCCGTTGGGCAACCGGGCCGTTAGGGCTCGGACGGGCGGCAAGCCGCCTCCAGGGCCGCCTCATCGTCGCAACGCTCCTCGAAGCGGCGGATTCGGCCGTCCTGCAGCACCCACCGGTGTTCGGTCGTCACCGCCACCGGTTTCCCGGTAACCTTGCTGAAGGCCTCAACGAGGTTGCGCGTGACGATTTGATCTCCGTCCCTTGCGATGTCCCGCATCTCGTGCTTGGTGATCGTCCATTCCTGGGCCAACCCTTGGAAATAGCGCTGGACACCATCCAGGCCGTGGAAGATGCCGGAAAAGGCCGCAAGGGCCGGGGACCGGCCGCAGGATATCCACTCGACGTCGGGCGCGAGATGCTCGAACAGCGGCGCCACATCGCCCACGGCATAGCGGTCGTACAGGTCGCGAAGCAACTCGATGTCGGTCTGCGCCATGCCGCATCTCCGCCCGCCATGGGATGGTCCGCCATGATAGGGCCGGGTCCCGTGCGCCATGCCGGCGCAAAGGCGGTGCCTCTGTTGGGCGGGGCTGCTCCTCACAACTGGACAAGGGTCTGCCGCATCACTTCCGCCGTGGCGAGGTCGGCCGGGAAGAAAGCCTCGATGGCCAGTTCGGACAAGGTGACGTCCACCGCCGTTCCAAACACCGTCGTGGTGCTGAAGAAGCTGAGCATCCCGCTTTCCGCCCTGAGCCGGAGAGGAACCACCACGCCATCATGCGACGACAGCGGCTCGCTCCGGCTGTGCGGAGCCTGCCCGTCGGGCACCGGGTAGCCCTTCAACTCACCGAACAGCGCGGCCAGTAAGGGATCGGCGCTGACGTCGATCTGCCGGATCAGCCGGTGCAGCACGTGCGCCCGCCACTGGGCGAAGTTCTCGATCCGCGGTGCCAGCCCGGAGGGGTGGAGGCTGAGGCGCAGCACGTTCACCGGAGGCTGGAGAAGATCAGGCGCGGCGTCGGCGAGCAGCGGGGCGACCGCCCGGTTGGCCGCAACCAGCGTCTAGTGCCGATCCACGGCCAACGCCGGGTGAGGCTCGTGCCCGGTCAGCACGAGATCGACCGCCTGACGGGCGGCCTGCATCTCCGGATCGCCCAGCCGGTGTTCGGAAAAGACCGGCGCGAAGCCCGCGGCGGCGAGCAGAGCGTTGCGGTCGCGCAGCGGAATGTCCATCCGCTCCGCCAAATGGAGCAGCATGGTCCGGCTGGGCTGCGAGCGTCCCGTTTCCAGGAAGCTGACGTGCCGGGTCGAGATGTCGGCTTCGCAGGCGAGGTCGAGTTGGCTCAAGCCACGCCGCTTGCGCCACGCGCGCAGCAACTCGCCGACCGGCTGGCGCGGCACGGTCATCGGGGTCGGTCGGTGCCGGGTGGCTGTTTGCGGCATTGTTCCGGCCTCCGGTCCGGTGTTGTCGGTGTTTTGCGCTCCACATGATGCCAGCGCTGCCGATCATGCATCCAGAAAGGTCAGCAGGTCGCGGTTGAAGCGGTCCATATGCGTCAGGAACAGACCGTGCGGCGCCCCCTCGTAGACGGTCAGCGTCGCGTAAGGCCATCGATTTCACCCACGCCATCATGCCAGGCGAACTGTCCGCCGTCATGAAGGGGCGAATGTTGTCCTCCAGCCATGCCGGAAAGTCCCGCATCAGCCAATCCGAGCGGAAGGCTTCGAAGATGGCAGGATCGATTCCGTCGGGGTGGTCGTCGGTCCGGGAAAGTGTTGGTGTCATCGTGCCGACCAGAACCGTGCGGGAAACGCGGCGGCTGCCGTGCCTGCTCAGGTAGCGGATGATTTCCCCACAGGACATGGAATGGCCGACCGACGTAACACCGTCCAGATCCAGCGTGTCGAGCAGGGTTGCGAGGTCGTCGGCCAGCCTGTCGAAGTCGAAGCCGATTCCCGGGTCGCTCGACCGGCCATGGCCGCGACGGTCATGTCCTGCCGAAGTTAACCGGCCATGCATCGTGCGCTTGATCGCCTTCAGCCAGTTGACTTGGCTCTCGACCTGCCCGCTGCTCCACGGCTCGCTCAGGGCGGCGCGCACCGCGTCCTCGTTGCGGCGGATCCCGGCGCAGCGCGCTGACCTCTGCCTCGCGCAGCCCGCCATCGAATGGGTCGGGCAACTTGCCCTTCACCATCTCGCAGAAGCGGGTGATGAACTCGGCAGCCGTCGCGATCGACGGCGAGCGCTCCCGCAACGCCTGGACAAAGCGGCGGTCCTCGTCGGTCAACTTGTCGGGATCGTCAGCCAGGAGCCGAACCGCATGCCCGGGCGTTGGAGGTTCGGACTGCTTCGCCGGCGCCGGATTCCCTAATCCCACACGACGCTGTTCTGTCCGATCGTGCCCTGCTCAGTCCTCGTCCTGCCACCTGCGCAGATCAGTCTGGTCATGATAGGGCATACGGTCCGGCGTGGTGATGAATTCCATCGTCGTGCCCCAGGGCATGCGGCAGTAGCAGACCTTGTTTCCAGGACCTTTCTCGGTAGCATAGGGAATAGCGCGCGGCGCGGTGAGGGGGGTGCCTCCAGCTTTCTCGAAGCGCTCGACCGATGCGTCGATGTCGTCGGTGTAGAGAGCGAAGTGCGTGATGCCGAAGTCGCTCGCCCGGATCGGCTGGGCTTGCTCGGGGCCGTGCATTTCGAAGAGCTCGATATCGGGTCCGGTTCCGATCTTGACCATCGCCTGCGCACGCACGACCGTTCCGGGGAAAGCGCCGACGGCCCGCTCGAATTCGGGTCCCTGCCGCGGTGGATCCTGCGGTCCGAAGGATTGGTAGATCACCTGGCCGCCAAAGGCTTCCGCCAGGAACGATTTTGCCGCTTCAATGTCGGGCACCGTAATGCCGATATGATTGACGCCGCGAATGAGGGATGCGGTCATGACAGTCTCCTTGATTTTGTCGATCCATCGCGACCGCTTCGGGTGCAATTCGCCCGCAGCGTCGCGATCCGCCCAGCCCGCGACGGCGCGGGCGCAGAGTTTCAGCTGGTCTTAGTTTCAGTTGGCCTTGAGGAAATCGATCAGGGCGGCCGCGACTTCATTGGGCCGCTCATCCGCGACATAGTGGCTGCACCGCGCGATCGAGCCACCTGTCACGTTCCTGGCAAACTCTTTGAGCATCGGCACCATCTGCGCACCGAACCGCTGGTCCCCACCCAGACCGAGCACCGGTATCCCGAGGGGGTGCTTCTTGTACTCAAGAGCCGCCGCATGATCGGCGGCGAGGGTGCGATACCATTCCATGCCGCCGCGCGTGCGGCCAGGAAGTGCCATCGCCTTCGCGTAGATCTCGATGTCCGCCGGATTGAAGGTGCTGTGATCGTAGAAACGCTCTGCCATGAAGGTCGAAACATAGTCATATTCACGGCCATGGATCAGGCGCTCGGGTAGATCCCGGTTCATATGGAAGCTGAAGTGCCAGAGCCCTGCGGTCGTAGCCTCCCATCCGGTCCAGCCGGGAAGCGGAACGTCGAGGACGGCCAAGTGGGTGACAGCCTCCCGGTAGATGGCGGCCTGCGGCAAGGCGACCATTCCGCCGATGTCATGTCCGCACACGGCGTAGCGTTCATGCCCAAGGGCAATCATGACCTCGTGCGCGTCGCGCGCCATCGTTGCCTTGTCATAGCCGTCGAGCGGGCAGTCGGAAAAGCCCGCGCCGCGCAGATCGATGGCCACCACGCTGACATGCTTGGCCAGCAACGGCATCACATTGTGCCATTCCCACCATGTTTCCGGCCAGCCGTGAAGCAGAAGGATCGGCGGGCCTGAGCCTCCCGTGACAGCGTTGATCTTGATGCCATTCACCGGCACCAGCTGCTGGGTGAACCCCTTCAACGTCGCGATCATGATCGCTTTCCAGTCGATGTTGACGTTTAAACAAAGTTCGCGGCCAGCGCTCAGTGCTGATCGAAATCGGTGGCGATCGAAATGTCGCGCCAAGCGTCGATATCGCTGCGGAACGCAGCCAGCTTTCGTTCGGCGATCGCGTGCGCGATGGGGCCGAGTGGCAAATGAAGCGGGGCGTCATCGGCGTCGACTGCCTGCAGGATCACCGTGATCGCCTTGTCGGGATCGCCCGCCTGATTGCCGTTGTTGGTTTCGCGATAGTGCTTGCGCGAACTCGCGGCGTATTCCGGCATCTCGTTGGCCGCCATCCTGATCGAACGGCCAAGGTAATCGGTGCGAAACGGCCCAGGCTCGACAATCAGCACGCGGATGCCGAAGGGCTTCAGCTCGCTGGCGAGCGCTTCGGAAATCCCTTTCACGGCGAACTTGGCGGCGTTGTAATAACCTCCGCCGCCGCTGCCCGCGATGCCGGCGCCGGACGACATGTTGACGATCGTTCCGCCCGAATGTCGCAGGAGGGGCAGGGCGGCTCTGGTGGTTTCGATCAGACCGAAGACGTTCACCTCAAACATCGGCCGATAGTCTTCGGGTGTGCCTTCCTCGATCGCGCCGAACAGTCCGTAGCCGGCGTTGTTCACGAGCACGTCAAACCCGCCGAATGTCTCGACCGCCTTTGCGACCGCTGCCTTGGCGGCCGCCGCATCCGTCACGTCCAGCGGCAAGGTGATCATGCGGCCGCCGAAAGGCTCGGCCATGTCTTCGATTGTTTCGACATCGCGGGCCGTCGCGATGATCTGATCGCCGCTTTGTGCCGCGGCGAGCGCGAGGCGCTGTCCGAAGCCACTCGAGCAGCCGGTGATGAGCCAAGTCTTCATTGTTTCTTCTCCGAGTTGGCTTCAGACGACAGCCAAGCTGTCGCCGCCGCGAACCGTCATGTCGGCCATGATCGACCAATCCTTGTTTCCGAAGCCCGCCGAGACAGCTTTGCCGAGCCCCTCGCGGACAGCTTCGAGCATCGGGAGCGTGCGTCCGATCTCGTTGCTGGCCTCAGTCGCGAGACGCATGTCCTTGAGCGCGAGCTCGGCTTTGAAACCCGGCTCGAATGACCGTTCCGTGATCTGCGCGCTGTAGCTCTCGTAGGCGCGACCCGAGAAAAGGGTGCCTAGGATGAGTTCAAAGAAATCCGCACGGTCGAGGCCGACGCTCTCGGTCAGCACGACACCCTCAGCCATCGCCTCGATAGCCATGGCGATCATCATATTGCAGGCGAGCTTCGCCGTATTCGCCCGAGCGGGTTTCTCCCCCAACCTCCAGACCTTTTTGCTGAGTGAAGCGAGCAACGGTTCGACCGCGGCAACGGCATCGGCCTTCCCGGCCGCCAGGATGTTAAGCTGGCCACTCGCCGCTACGTTCGGTCGCCCGAGGACCGGTGCGGACACATAGCCAAGGCCTGCCTCTTCGTGCAGCAGCTCCAGTTCCCGCGCGAAGGCGACCGAGATCGTCGATGTGACAACATGGGTCAGCCCTGGTTGCGCGCTTGCCAGAAGGCCGGCATCGAGGATCACCTCCCGAATGGCAGGGTCGTCGGATAGCATCGTGAAGACTGCGTCAGCTTGGAATGCATCCGCCGCGCGCTTGACCAGCGTTACCCCGGGAACGCTGTCCTGAGCGATCTTGCTACGGTTCCAGGCCCGCACGTCATGGCCTGCTTTCACGAGGTTCAGGGCCATTGCCGAGCCCATATTGCCGAGACCGACAAACCCGATCTGCATGTTCTATCTCCTGTTGTTCGGATGAGAGCTGTGCGCGGGATCGGACGCAGGCTGCCAGGCGATCGTGAGGTCGAGACCTGCGCCGACGAGTTGGCGGGTGGCGATGCAGAGGAGAGCCACAATGAAGGCGTGAGCAAGTTGGCCAGCATCGGCGCACGCCCCGCTGAGCGCATAGAGGGCACCGCCGATCGCGGCGACGCTCCGGGGCGCAGACTGGAGGGATCAGCGGCCCCAGCAATTGACAGGCACCGCCGTGCCGCTCAGAGAGGCTTCACGATGCTGCGCCGCGGTTTGACGGCGGTGACGATGTCGACGTCAGCCATGACCTGGGCGGTCTCCGGCGAATTGAGCGCTGCTTCCATGGCGGCCTCGTCGCGGAAGTTGACGACCCCGACCGCGGTTAGCCCGGCACCATCACCTTGCGGGAAGAACCCACCGGCGCTTACCAGTCCATACCGTCCCCAGCTTTCCCGCACGAGCGGGAAGTGCACGTTGATCCAATGGTCGCGGTCGAACGGTGTTTCCTCATCGCCCGCATAGGTCACCAGCATCGTGATCATCGTCGAGGTCCTCATTTGCGAGTATCGAGGCGGGCCGCCGCGTTCCGCGACCCCTCAGGAAATTCCTCTCGGTTCCGTCCGGACGAGCTTTCCTTGGACCCCGCAGCCAGGGTCACGATTCCTTCACCCAAGCGGCGGCCCGCATGGGTCTGGCGAATCCGCAGAAGGACGCATCTCCAGACGATGATGGCAATCTAGGCATTTAGATTTGTTCGATAAGTGACATAACTGTACTCTCGGCGTTCAGTTTTGTGTGGGTGGTTGTGATGGAATGGAGTGACGTCAGAGTCTTTCTTGCGATTGCGCGATCCGGCACGCTCGGCGCTGCCGCGCGTTCTCTTCAGACAAGCCATCCGACCGTCGGCCGGCGCCTCCGCGCACTTGAGCAGGCGATCGGTCACACGCTCTTCCAGCGCACCGCGGACGGTCTTGTTCTGACCGAAGAGGGCCACGGGATCATCGCGCTGGCGGAGCAGATGGAGGAAAGCGCGCTGGCGATGGAGCGCCGGCTTGCGGGGCAGGAGCAGAACCTCAAAGGCAGTCTGCGCATTTCATCCGCGGACTGGTTCGGGGCCTATGTCTTGCCTCCCATCCTGGCGGATTTCTCGAAAGCCTACCCCAATGTCGACGTCGAGATCCTGACCGGCACGCGCCTGTTCAATCTCGCCCAGCGGGAGGCCGACGTCGCCTTCCGTATCGTTCCGTTCGACACCGCTGACGTTGTTCAGCGACGGCTCTTCCGCCTTGAGTACGGCGTTTACATCGCGGAAGAGGCGCAGGAGCCGAAATATGGCGATGGGACCGGTTTCCGGCTGATCACCCACGACACGTCCACCGGCCATTTCCCTGACATCGCGTGGCTCATCGAGAGTTTCCCCAACGCAAGGCCGGTCCTGCGATCGAACAACCGGAACGTCCAGGGGCGCATGTGCAGGCAAGGCGTCGGAATCGCCGTCCTGCCCCGCGTGGTCGGCAATCAGATCCCGGGTATTCGCAGACTGGACCTGCCGACGCCGCCGCCGGCGCGAGACATCTGGATGGGATATCACCGGGACCTACGGCGTCTTCAGCGTCTTCGTGCGTTCATCTCGGCCGTATCGGGCCATCTCGTGAATGCGACCGCATGATGTGCGGCCTGGAGATGATTCAAGGTTGCCCGAGAAACTCCAAGATCGCTGCAGTCGTCTCGGTTCCATCAGGTGTCGCGTCATACCTGAGTCGACGATGCCGAAAGTCTGGCGGCGGGCGCCGTGAACCACGCGAGACCGATCAGGTTGCCCAGGCAGATCTCGGACACCACGGCGCCGGTGTCGTCAAAGGCCGTCTGATTGACCGAACCCGATGGCATGACGACGCGCTGGAGGAACATGGCGAAGCCGCTGCGTCGTTGACAGACCCAGGGTAAGCCTGTCAGCGACGTGCCTCAAACGCGCATCAAGATCACGATACTTTCCATAAGGCATCTTATGGGATTTATGTGCCAATGAAAACCAAACACCGTATCAAAGCGCAAGCCTGGCATCAGTGCAACGGCTCGCCGGCTTGCGGGGGTCGGCGTGCGGATCAACTCCCCGAGACCGGTGCCGTCTCACCCGGCAGGCGGCGGTTGCGGATGGTCAGCTGGTGGGTCAGGAGCAACGGAGCCGGCCGCTCCTCCCCGTCCCAGAGCCGGTGCAGCATGCCCACGATGGCCGGACCGAAATGGTCGGACGGCACACGGACCGAGTTCAGCCAGTCGGCGATCCAGGGGTTGATCGGGTTGTCGTCGAACCCGAAGAAGGCCACGTCGCCCGGCACCTCCAGCCCAGCCTCCCGCGCGCGGCGGAAAGCGCCATAGGCCAGCAGATCGCTCAGGCAGACGATCACCGGCGGGCGGTCCGGCCGCTCCAGCATCGTTCCCATGGCGTGGTAGCCGGCCACGATGTGATCCAGCCCCGGCCCGGTGGCGCAGGGAATGGTCGCCGTGTCCACTCCCGCCTGGGCCAGCCGGTCGAACAGCCCGAGCAGGCGCCAGTGACCGGCGGTGCGGTCCAGCGAGGCGTGGAGGACGCCGATGCGGCGCACGCCGCGGTCCAGCAGCCGCTCGGCGATCTCCGCCCCGGCACCGGCGTTGTCGAGCCCGACATAGGGCGAGGACGGGTCGCCGGGGTCCGGGCGGTTCACGAAGACCAGCGTGTCGCCGGCGGCCCGTGCCTCGTCCAGCGCCGGGCTGTCCACCGCACCCACCAGAATCATCGCGCGGACGAGCTGGGCGCGCATTTCGCGGATGTACTCGTCCTGCACGTCGGCGCGCTCGTGCGTGTCGCACAGCGACATCACCAGCCCCTCCCCGCGCAGCGACCATTCGATGGACGAGGCGATGGCGGCCATGGAGGGGTTGGCGAGATTCGCGGCCAGGACGCCGACGATGCGGCTCTCCCGGCGGCGCAGCGCCCGCCCGACGCTGCCCGGCCGGTAGCCCAGCTCGCGGATCGCCGCCCTCACCCGCTCCGCGGTCTCCTCCGTCGCCTTGTTGGCGACGCCGTTGATGACGCGCGAGGCGGTGGCGACCGACACCCCGGCGCGGGCCGCCACCTGGGCGAGCGACGGGGCGGGCGACGCACGCCCCGTGCGCGTCGCGCGGTTGCGGTCGGATGGCGGGGGCATCGGCA
This sequence comes from Azospirillum sp. UFLA03-27, assembly GCF_059803775.1. Lineage (NCBI taxonomy): Bacteria > Pseudomonadati > Pseudomonadota > Alphaproteobacteria > Rhodospirillales > Azospirillaceae > Azospirillum > Azospirillum sp. UFLA03-27. The sequence goes on from NZ_JAUQTX010000176.1 coordinate 11,965, forward strand.
CCTCGGTTTGCGCAAGAGGGTTGGCGGTCGGCGGCGGCGTGAAAACCGGTTGCGTAGAAATGCACGCGCGCCTATTGTTTCGGCAAGGGTAATCGATTTCCCTCGGTCGTGATATCGGTAACGATGCCGGCGGACGGACGAATTGCCCAACCTCGCCCCTTCAACAATGCGGGCGCGGAAAGAAAGACGAGGGAGAGGACGCTCATGACAGCCGAAGGCGCCGACCGCGCCACGGTCGCTGACCCTTACGACCATCTGCATGACGAAGCTTACGCCGACGTCTTCACCCGTGGGCGGGTGGGCTCCGCGGCCCTGGTGACCGTCGCCGGGCGCTCCGTCGAGTCGCTGGATGGCGACTGGCGCTTCGCCATCGACCCTCATGATGAGGGGCTGCGCCAGACATGGTACGCCGACGAGCCGGTGCCGGCCTCGGAATGGACCGCCCCGCGCGATTACGACGACGGCGCATGGCAGACCGCCCCGGTTCCCGCCTGCTGGAACATGCTGCACCCGGAGTGGCGGCATTACGAGGGTGGCGCCTGGTACACGCGGACGCTGGACCTCACACCCGGCGAGGCCGGGGAGCGCACTGTCCTGCACATCGGCGCCGCCGCTTACGAGGCGCGCGTCTTCCTGAACGGCCAGTTCCTGGGCGCGCACCGCGGCGCCTCGACGCCCTTCTGCGTCGAGCTGACCGGGCATCTGCGCCCCGGCCCGAACCGCCTCCAGATCCAGGTCGACAACGCGCGCCGGACCGACCGGGTGCCGATGCGCCACACGGACTGGTTCAACTACGGCGGCCTCTACCGCTCCGTCACGCTGCTGCGGCTGCCCGCGCTGTTCATCCGGGACTTCGGCGTGGCACTGGTGCCGGGCAGTGGCTTCCGCCGAGTCGCCGTGGACGTCACCCTGTCCGACCCGGTGGACGGAACGGCGACCGTCGCCATCGACGGGCTGCTGCCGCCCTCCCCTCTTCCCGTCATCGCCGGACGAGGACGGGTGGAGTTCGACCTCGCCCCGGAGCTGTGGTCGCCGGACTCGCCGCGCCTCTACGGCGTCACCCTGCGCTTCGGCGCCGACTCCGTGTCGGATCGCGTCGGCTTCCGCGAGATCGCCGTGGCGGGCGAGCGCATCCTTCTCAACGGGCGCGACATCACTCTGCGCGGTGTTTCCGTCCATGAGGACGACCTGTCGCTCGGCAAGACCAGCGACGAGGCGGACATCCGCCGCCGGTTTGCCGACGCCAAGGCGCTGGGCTGCAATTTCCTCCGCCTCGCCCATTACCCGCACGACCCGCGGGCGGCGGCCATCGCCGACGAGGTCGGGCTGATGCTGTGGTCGGAGATTCCCGTCTACTGGGCCATCGACTTCGCCAACCCTGACACCTACGAGGACGCCGCGAACCAGCTTGCCGAGCTGATCGCCCGCGACCGCAACCGGGCCAGCACGATCCTGTGGGGCGTCGGCAACGAGAACGCCGACACCGACGCCCGCCTGTCCTTCATGGCGCGGCTGGCCGCACTGGCCCGCCAGCTGGACCCGACGCGGCTGGTGACCGCGGCCTGCCTGATCGACCGCGAGCGCTTCGCCATCGCCGACCGGCTGGCCGACCATCTCGACGTGATCGGCCTCAACGAGTATTTCGGCTGGTACGAGCCCTCCTTCGACGGGCTGCGCCGGCTGCTCGCCAACTCCGCCCCCGGAAAGCCGGTGATCATCTCCGAGTTCGGCGCCGACGCGGTGGTGGGCTTGCGCGGCGGCCCGCGCGAGCTCTTCACCGAAGACTGCCAGGAGGCGGTCTACCGCGAGCAGCTCGCCATCCTCGCCACCGCCCCCTACGTGCGCGGGATGACGCCCTGGGTCCTCTACGACTTCCGCACCGAGCGGCGGCAGACCGCCTTCCAGCGCGGCTGGAACCGCAAGGGGCTGATCGCCGAGGACAAGACCACCCGCAAGCGCGCCTTCGCCGTCCTTGCGGACCATTACCGGGCGATGGCCGACGCCGAGGCGCCCGCATCGCCGCACACCGATACAGCCAAATCACGATAATCGGAGGAACCGTCATGTTCGCGTTGAACCGTCGTCACGCCGCCCTTCTCGCCGCTGCCGTTCTGGGCCTCACCCTCGCCGGGCCGGCCGCCGCCAAGACCACGCTGCGCCTCGGCCATGGGCTGGCCAAGGGCCACCCGGTGGACGTCTCGCTGGACGAGTTCGCCAAGCTGGTGCGCGAGCGCAGCAAGGGCGATCTGGACATCAAGGTGTTTCCCGCCGGCCAGCTCGGCCAGCAGCGCGAACTGATCGAGCAGATGCAGAACGGCGCGCTCGACCTCGTGCACGCCAACGCCTCGCCGCTCGCGGCCTTCGAAGCGAGCTTCGGCGTCTACGACATGCCCTTCCTGTTCCGCGACAGCGACCATTTCTTCAAGGTGGTCGACGGCGCGGTGGGCGACGAGATCCTGGCCTCCAGCCGCGCCAAGGCCTTCGTCGGCCTCGCCTACTACGACAACGGCACGCGCAGCTTCTACGCCAACAAGCCGCTGGCCAAGCCGGAGGATCTGAAGGGCCTGAAGGTCCGCGTCCAGCCCGGCCCGATCGCCACCCGCATGATCAACCTGCTGGGCGCCACCGCCACCCCGCTGGCCTGGGGCGAGGTCTACACGGCCCTGCAGTCCGGCGTCGTCGACGGGGCGGAGAACAACGTGACCGCTCTGACCCTGGCCCGCCACGGCGAGGTGATGAAGGTCTACACCCGCGACGAGCACACCCGCGTGCCCGATGTGGTGCTGGTCGCCACCGCGACGCTGGACCGTCTGAAGCCGGAGCAGCAGGAGCTTCTGCGCCAGGCGGCCCGCGACAGCGCCAAGGCCCACAACGCCCGCTGGACGGCCGAACTGGAGAAGGCCGAGGGCGAGGCCGTGAAGATGGGCGTGAAGTTCGTGGACGCCGACAAGGCGGCCTACCGTCAGGTGGTGCAGCCCATGTACGACGACCTGAAGGCCACCCCGGCGCTGGCCACGCTCGCCGACCGCATCCAGGCGGTCAAGTAAGCCCCCGCCCCGCCCGCTCGCCGCGTCGAAACAGAGGCTGTCTCTTATACACATCTGACGCTGCCGACGAGTATACGCGAGTGTAGAGC
>NZ_JAUQTX010000177.1:0-15090 GCF_059803775.1 Azospirillum sp. UFLA03-27
GCCCGCTGAAACCCGCATTTTTATCCTCAACGGAGGCAAAAGGCCGAAATATGTTCGTTTTTCCGCACCCTGCTAGGCCTCAGCGCCAGCCGCTGCGGCCCCGGCGGTCGTCCTCGTCGAACAGCTCGGCCAGCTTGTTCATCATGGTGCCGCCCAGTTGCTCGGCGTCCACGATGGTGACGGCGCGGCGGTAGTAGCGGGTCACGTCGTGCCCGATGCCGATGGCCACCAGCTCCACCGGCGAGCGGGTCTCGATGTACTCGATCACCTGCCGCAGGTGCCGCTCCAGGTAGTTGCCGGCGTTGACCGACAGGGTCGAGTCGTCCACCGGGGCGCCGTCGGAGATCACCATCAGGATCCGCCGCTGCTCGGGCCGCCCGATCAGGCGGTTGTGCGCCCACATCAGCGCCTCGCCGTCGATGTTCTCCTTCAGGATGCCTTCGCGCAGCATCAGGCCGAGATTCTTGCGGGCGCGGCGCCAGGGCTGGTCGGCGTCCTTGTAGATGATGTGGCGGAGGTCGTTCAGGCGGCCGGGGTTGGCGGGCTTGCCCGAGGAGATCCAGTGCTCGCGCGCCTGTCCGCCCTTCCAGGCGCGGGTGGTGAAGCCCAGCACCTCCACCTTCACCGCGCAGCGCTCCAGCGTGCGGGCCAGGATGTCGGCGCTCATCGCGGCGATGGAGATCGGCCGCCCGCGCATCGAGCCGGAGTTGTCGATCAGCAGCGACACCACCGTGTCGCGGAAGTCCATCTCCTTCTCCTTCTTGAAGGAGAGGGGAAGGACCGGGTTGACGACGATGCGGGCGAGACGGGCGGCGTCGAGGATGCCGTCGTCGAGGTCGAACTCCCACGACCGCTGCTGCTTGGCGAGGAGGCGGCGCTGCAGGCGGTTGGCCAGCTTCGAGATCACGCCCTGGAGATGGACGAGCTGCTGGTCCAGCATGTGGCGCAGCCGGGCCAGCTCCTCCGGGTCGCACAGCTCGGCGGCGTCGACCACCTCGTCGAAGCGGGTGGTGAAGGGCTTGTAGGCGTTGGGGTCGGGCTCGTTGCGGCCGCGCGCTTCCGGGCGCCAGGGCTGGCCGGGGCCGGCGGGCTCCTCCGCCCCCTCGCCCTGGCCCATCTCGGTGTCGCCCTCCTCGCCGGTGCCCTCCTCGGCCTGCTCGCCCTGGTCGGACTCCTGGGGGTCCTGCGAGGTCATCGATTCGGCCTGGCTCTGGGTGTCGTCCTCACCCTGGGTCTGGCCCTTGTTCGGCTCGTTCTCGTTCTCGCCGGAGTCGCGCTCGTCCTCCTCCGGCTCCTGCGGCTCGTCGGGGTCGTTGCCGACCTCCATGTCCAGATCGGTCAGCAGCTTGCGCACGGCGCGGGCGTAGGCGTCCTGGTCGGCCATGTGGCCGGCGAGGCCGTGCAGGTCCTTGCCCAGCCGCTCCTCAATCCAGCCGCGCCACAGGCTGACCGCGTGCTCGGCGGCGGGTGGCGGGGCGGCGCCGGTCATCGCCTCGCGGGCGATCAGGCGCAGCACCTCGGGCAGGGGGACCTGGTCGCGCTCCTCCAGCCGCTCGAAGCCCTGCTTGTGGTAGCGCTCGTCCAGCGCCGCCTCCAGGTTGGCGGCCACGCCGGGCATGTGGCTGGCGCCCAGCGCCTCGCAACGGGCCTGCTCCAGCGCGTCGTAGGCGGCGCGGGCGCTGTCGCCCAGTGGCATGCGCTGGAGATGGATGGCGTTGTCGTGGAAGCGCAGCCGCAGCGACACGGCATCCGCGGCGCCGCGCAGCGTCGCGACGTCGTGCGGGTTCAGGTCGCGCGCCGGGGTGGGAATGCGCACGCGCAGGCCGGCGACGCCGGGCGGCTCGGTGGAGAAGCCCACCTGCACGTCGGCCCGGCGGGAGAGGGCCCGCACCGCGGCGGCGGTGGAGCGCTTGAAGGCCTCGACGGGGTTTTCACGGTCGGTCATGGCGGGCTGTCAGCTCAAAATCTGGAATTCCGGCAGACGGGCTGCCTTGCGGTCGAACGTCAGCGTGGTGGTGCAGCCGGCGTCCCGGTTGCGGAATCCGAGCAGGGCGTCGGAAAAGTCGAAGCCTTGCCGGTGCAGGGCCGATGCGGCCCGCGCGGCCGTTTCGCTTTCCACCCGGATGTCCGCGTTGTCGAGGATGAGGTCCAGGATGCGCGCGATGGTCTCACGGTCCCGGCGCATGACGCCTTCCAGAACCCAGACGAACTCGCACAGGACGATGTCGCCGACGAAGCAGACCTCACCATCGGCGACCAGGGCGCGAACGGCGGTCCGCGCCTTGGCGGCTTGGTCCGGATCGTCCTCCACCACCAGCCGAAGCAGGACGTTGGTGTCCAATCCGATCACGACGTCCGGTCCTGTGGCCCGGCGTGCCGTTCCGCCATGCGCCGGCGGATTGCGTCGTCCATTTCCTCCTGGGACAGGGCGCGCGTGAACGTGCCCCCGCTGCCGATGAGATCGTCCAGACTGTGCGGGCGGGGTCTGACCAGGACGGTGCGGTCGTCGCGCAGGATCAACTCGACGCGGTCGCCGGGCTTCACGCCCAGCCGCTCGCGCAGATCCTGCGGCAACGCCAATTCCCCGTTCGGTCCGACCTCGATGTACCCCATTGCCGGCCTTTCCCTCGGCTCGCCCCCCGTCACACCAGGTTCGCCTGCACTCCCGTCTCCGGCAGCTCGGTGCCGAAGCAGCGCTGGTAGTATTCGGCGACGGTCGGCCGCTCCACCTCGTCGCACTTGTTCAGGAAGGTGATCCGGAACGCGAAGGCGATGTCGTTGAAGATGTTGGCGTTCTGCGCCCAGGTGATGACCGTGCGCGGGCTCATCACGGTGGAGATGTCGCCGTTGATGAAGCCGGCGCGGGTCAGATCGGCCAGGCGCACCATCGACGCCACGGTCTTGCGGCCGGCCTCGCTGTCGTATTCCGGCACCTTGGAGGCGACGATCTTCACCTCGGCGTCCACCGGCAGGTAGTTCAGCGTCGCCACGATGTTCCAGCGGTCCATCTGGCCCTGGTTGATCTGCTGCGTGCCGTGGTAGAGGCCGGTGGTGTCGCCCAGACCGACGGTGTTCGCGGTGGCGAACAGGCGGAAGGCCGGGTGCGGGCGGATGACGCGGTTCTGGTCGAGCAGGGTCAGCTTGCCTTCCACCTCCAGCACGCGCTGGATCACGAACATCACGTCGGGACGGCCCGCGTCATACTCGTCGAAGACCAGCGCGCAGGCGTGCTGCAGCGCCCAGGGCAGGATGCCTTCGCGGTATTCCGTCACCTGAACGCCGTCGCGCAGGACGATGGCGTCCTTGCCCATCAGGTCGATGCGGCTGATGTGGCTGTCCAGGTTGATGCGGATGCAGGGCCAGTTCAGGCGCGCGGCCACCTGTTCGATGTGGGTGGACTTGCCGGTCCCGTGATAGCCCTGGACCATGACGCGACGGTTGTAGGCGAAGCCAGCCAGGATCGCGAGCGTCGTGTCGCGGTCGAAGCGGTAGGCTTCGTCGATGTCCGGCACATGCTCCGTGCGCTGGCTGAAGGCCGGCACCTGCATGTCGCTGTCGATGCCGAACACTTGACGCACCGACAGGGTGATGTCGGGAACGTGATCGAACAGGGCCGAGCTGGCCTGGGTGGCTCCTTGAGAAGGCATGGGAGGTTCTTATCGTTCCAACGTGTCTGTTGTCGGGGCCGCCCGGCCAATCTGGTCCGGCCAACCGTCGGGGTTACGCACCATAGCAGGCTTTCAGCGTGTTGTAGGCCTGATTGATCTCCTTCAACTTTTCTTCGGCCGCCTTGTCCCCGCCATTGGCGTCGGGATGGTGGATTTTCACCAGCTCGCGGTAGCGCGCCTTGATGCGCGGGAAATCCACCGGCGGGGCGAGGTCGAGGACGACCAGCGCCTCCTCCTCCGCGCTGCGGGCGGCCTGGCGGCGCTGCTTGCTCTCCTCGGACTGGTCCTTGCCGGCCTCGCGCCCGAACTCGAAGCTGAAGCCGTGCATCGCGCGGTCGCGCAGGAACTTCTCCTGCACCCCCCAGAAGCCGAGCGGCCAGCTCGGCCTCTGCCACGTGGTGTCGCGGCGGACCTCGGCCTCGATCTGCTCGGGCTTCATGCCGGCGTAATAGTCCCAGGCGCGGTTGTATTCGCGCACATGGTCCAGGCAGAACCAGTAGTAGTCGTTGAGCTGCCGGCGGCTCTTCGGCGCCCGGTACGCGCCCTCGCCGGCACAGCCCGGATGATCGCAGGCGCGCACGGCGGTGCGCGGCTGGTCGTAGCGGCTGAAGTCGTAGCGGGTGCGTGGCTTGCTCATGTGCGAAGTATGGGAAGAGGCATCCTTTCTGGCAAGCGCACGCAAGGGGGCGGTGCCGAACTGCGGAAAATGGCCGGTCTGCGGCATTGGCGGCTTGACGGGAGCGGTGCCGCGCCGTCACCTCAATCCCAAACCCGCCCCCGCCCAAACCCAATGAGGACCCCCATGGAATACGCCACCCGCATGCGCCGGAAGCTGACTGACGCGCTGGCCCCCGAGCGGCTCGACATCCAGGACGACTCCGGCCGGCACGCCGGCCATGGCGGCGCCCACCCGGAAGGCGAGACGCATTTTCACGTCACCATCGTCTCCGCGGCCTTCGCCGGAAAGTCGCGCGTGGAGCGCCAGCGGCTGGTCTATGGCCTGCTCGCCCAAGAAATGGCGGAGCGCGTTCACGCCCTCGGCCTGACCACGCTGACGCCCGAAGAGGCTCGCTGACAGCAACGCCGACAAGAACGCCGTGCCGCCGCCCGTGCAGCAAGGGAAAAGCGCCACCTGCAAATGCATACATACGCATGCAACTACTAGAGGTTCTTTTCCGTCTTCAAACATAATTGGAGTGCTGCCGTGGTTGCAATTCTCGCTGTATTTAGTAGAGTGCAGCGCATGCAACCAATCAATGCGCCGTGGGCGATGCACTTTTCGCGCGTCGTCCGGCGGGTTCGTGGAGAGGGCGGCGTATGGCGAAGCGCGGGCCGAAGAAGCGGTTAACAGTGAATCCCAACGCGTGTGTGGAACCGCTGAAGAGCATGAACATCATGATTGCCGGGCGCCGCACGAGCATGCGTCTGGAGCCGACCATGTGGGACGCTCTGGAGGACATCGCCCGCCGCGAGGGCCTGACGGTCAACGGCCTCTGCACGCTGATCAAGGACCGGCTGGACGAGCAGGTCCGGCGGCGCGGTCCGGGCGCGGACAATGCGGAGGTCACCCTGACCTCGGCGGTCCGCGTCTTCATCGCGGCCTATTTCCGCCGGGCCTGCACCGAGGACGGTCATGTCCAGGCCGGACACGGCGGGGGCGATCCCTTCGTGGGGACGCCCTTCGACCTGCCACCGCTCGACGAGCTGGATCGTACGGAAAGCGGGGCCGGCACCACGGCATCGGCTTTGCCGCCGGCGGCAAAGCCGGGCGCGGCGATCGAGGGCCTGCGGTCCGCGCTGGAAGCGTGACAGGAGGAGCATTCCGATCGGCAGAAGATAAAGGGCGCGTCCACAGGATGCGCCCTTATGTGTCTGTCCGGTAAGCTGTGTCCGATGCGGACGAAGACCGGTCGGCCCCGACCGCCGCCTCAGTCCGCGGCGTCCCGCGGACGGTCGCCGGTGTAGTGGTCGGGCCAGTTCTTCCGCACGACCTCGCCGTTGCTGTCGAAGATGTGGCAGGTGTTCAGCAGCACCGGGCGCTTGGTGCGCAGCATGTCCTCCTTGCTGCCCGCCTCGCCGCCGGCCGCCCGGGCCTTCTCGGCCTGTTCGCGCGCCAGGATGGGATAGATGGTCTGAAAGGCGGTGGTGGCGATCGGCCCCAGAAGCTCCACCAGATGCGTGCAGCCTTGGACGCCGCCCAGCCGCTCCTTCACCGCGCGGGTCCAGCCCGGCCCGATCTTCAGCCCGACCAGTCGCTGGAAATTGGGTGTGACGGAGCCGCAGGTGCGGTAGGGGCTCTTCTCCGTCACCGCTTCCACCGCCTGGACGATCAGGTCGTTGTCCACCGTCAGGCGAAGCCACATGCCGTGCACCGGGTCGCCGGGCAGGATCTGACCGCGCTGCTCGGTGTGGAAGGCGTAGCTCTTCACATCGGTCAGATGGCCTTCGACATCCCACAGCCCATCGGTCCGCCGATAGCCCCGGCAGGTGACTTCCCGGATGTGGATCGGTTCGCGCGCGGCGGGTTCGGACAGCGGCATGGGACTCTCTGACGTTCGGCCTAGTTCGGACGGCCTGATTGTTGGGGCGTACCCGGGAATATCGGTGGGGCCAGCGTTCAGGTCAAGCCGGCTTCACCGCATTGCAGCATTACGCGCCGAGGCGCTGTGCCTGGGGTTATGGAGGAGCGCCGGCGGAGTAGTTCGACCCGAAGATGAAAGCCTCACGGTCGCGGATCTCGTCCTCCAGATGAGCGCGGACCACGGCGAACAGGTCGCGGATGGAGACGATGCCCATCACCATGCCGTCCGATTCGCCGTTCGCGGTGACCGGCAGGTGGCGGTAATGGTGGCGCTCCATCAGGTCCAGCGCTTCGTAGGCGTGGGCGTCCGGTCCCAGCGTGTCGGGAGAAGCGGTCATGACCTCGGCGAGCCGGGTCGCTGCTGGATCGCGGCCTGGGGCGACGACGCGGGCCGCGAGATCGCGCTCGGTGAAGATGCCCTTCAGCGACCGGCCGCCTTCCGCTTGGTCCTGGGTGACCAAGAGGGCGGCGACGCGGCGTTCCGCCATCAGAACGGTGGCGTCGTGGACACTGGCCTCCGGGGACAGGCAGACGAGCTGCTGATCCTTGATGACGTCGGGGATGAGCTTGCGGTTCGGCATGTCCCTTCTCCCTTTGTGGGGCGGCTTTTTCTCGCATCTTGGACGCGAATCGGAACTGTCGTTAACTCTGACAGTTTGCCACCCCAACGGTCAAGGGATTATGGTGCAGCGCATCAGCGCGCGACGGCATCCTCCAGTAGCGCACGCACCACCGCCGGATCGACGTCGCGCTGGGTGAAGGCGTCACCCAACGCGCGCACAAGCACGAAAGCGATGCGCCCGTCCTTGACCTTCTTGTCTTTGGCCATGGACAGGATCAGCCCGTCGACGTCCCATTCCACACCGGGCACGTCGGTGGGACGGACCGGCAGACCGACGCGGGCCAGATGGGCGCGCGCCGTCTCGGCGTCCGCCGCCGGGCACAGCCCCAGCCGCACCGACAGGTCGAAGGCCAGGACCATGCCGATCGACACCGCCTCGCCGTGCAGCAGGCGAGAGCCGAAGCCGGTCGCCGCCTCCAGCGCGTGGCCGAAGGTGTGGCCGAGGTTCAGCAGGGCGCGGTCGCCGCTCTCCCGCTCGTCCACGCCGACAATGGCGGCCTTGGCCCGGCAGCTTTCGGTGACGGCGTGGCGGCGGGCATCGCTGTCGCCGGCGACCACCCGTTCGCCGTTCGCCTCCAGCCAGGCGAAGAAGCCGGGCAGGCGGATCAGCCCGTACTTCACCACCTCGGCGTAGCCGGCCAGCACCTCGCGCCGCGGCAGGGTATCCAGCGTGGCGGTGTCGGCGATGACCAGACGCGGCTGGTGGAAGGCGCCGATCAGGTTCTTGCCGTGCGGGCTGTTGATGCCGGTCTTGCCGCCGACCGAGCTGTCCACTTGGCTCAGCAGCGTGGTCGGCACCTGGATGAAGTCGATGCCGCGCAGCGCCGAGGCGGCGGCGAAGCCGGTGATGTCGCCGATCACCCCGCCGCCGAGCGCCAGCAGGACCGCCGACCGTTCGATCCCGCGCGCCAGGACGGCGTCCATCAGCCGTTCGAAATGGGCGATGTCCTTGGTCTTCTCGCCCGCCGGCAGGACGATGGCCTGGGTCGGCTCGATGCCGGCGTCGCGCAGTGTGCGTTCCAGCGTCGGCAAGTGCAGCGGAGCGACGTTCTCGTCGGTGACGACGATGGGCGCCTTGCCCTTGGTGATCGCGGCGATGCGCGCTCCGGCGCCGTCGAGCACCCGGTCGCCGACCAGGATGTCGTAGCTGCGCGGACCGAGGTCGAGGCGGACGGTGTCTGTGACGGTTTTGGTCATGGCGGGATCAGGGCTTGTCGTGGTGGTGATGCGCCGGGTGGCGGTGATGATGGTGGTGCGAGTGGGGCAGGGTGATGCCGAAATGCGCCTCCAGCGCCTCGATCACCTGCTCCACGGTCGCTTCCGGCGGGCGCTCGTCGCTGATCACCGTCAGGTCGGCTTCCGCATAGACGGGGTAGCGGGCGGTCATCAGCCGGCTCAGGATCTCCTTGGGATCGCCGGCGTTCAGCAGCGGGCGGTGGGTGCGCCGTGCCGTGCGGGCCAGCAGCACGTCCAGTTCGGCGCGCAGCCAGACCGAAAGGCCGTGGGCGCGGATGGCCGCGCGCGTCTCCGGGTCCATGAAGGCGCCGCCGCCGGTCGCCAGGATGTGCACCGGCTGTTCGGTCAGCAACCGGGTGATGATCCGCCGCTCCACCGAGCGGAACACCGCCTCGCCGTCGCGGGCGAAGATTTCCGCGATGGAGCAGCCCGCCGCCGTCTCGATCTCCGTGTCGGCATCGACGAAGGGCAGGTGCAGCCGCGCGGCCAGCCGTCGCCCGATCGCGCTTTTCCCGGCGCCCATCAAGCCGACCAGCACCACCGTCTTCGGCAGAATCTTCGAAGGGGCTTGCGGTTGTCCCTGCGGTGGTAGGCGGGCGGTCATGGTGCTGTGGACTTTCCTGATGCGAGACCGGGGTGCCGGTGTTCGATTCGGTCGCAGGGGCCTGCGCATGTTGCGCAGCGGCGCCCCCGTGGCTAAAGTGGTACGTCCGGCGTTCATCGGCCATCGGGCCAGCGGTGCGGACGGTGTGCGATGATTAGCATGAAAGCGCACCCTTGTCCCAAGCCGCACGGACGCAGACCGTGATACAGCGCCGCCGTTCCTTCCACAGAAACACGACTCCAATCGCCATGAGCCGGGTTATTTCCATTCTTTTCGTCCTGTTCCTCTTCGTCATCGGGGGTGGCATGGCCTTCCTTGCCTCCTGGGACATGCCGGCACCGTCTAAGACGGTGGAAAAGGTCATTCCGGATGAGCGGTTCCCCCGCTGACGCCGGGGACGCCGCCGGGCGCCGCCGCCGGTCTGCCGCTCCGCCACGGGGCGGACGGGTCGGAGCCGGCGCCGTTTCCATGTTTACCGCCGCTTCTCTCGGGTTGGCCCCTCTGGCCCTGGCTGTGTCCGCAGCCCTGATGGGAGCGGCGACGCCGGCGCTGGCCCAGGCCTATACCCAGGCCGTGCCTTCCGGGCCGCCGATCCGCCTGTTTCCGCCGCCGGAACGGATGGCCGTCCCCGACGTCGAATCCGGGGCCGGGCGGGTCCTGGACGATCCGCTGGCCTCGCCGGGACCGTCCGCTGCTCCGCTGCCGCTGACCCCGCCCGCCGCTCCGCCGCCCGTCCATACGCCGTCCTTCGACGTGGTGCCCACCGTGGCGTCGCCCTCGGCCATTGCGGTGGAGACGCTGGGGCCGCTCGACCCCGACGGCGCCGGGCCTCTGGAGGGAGCCGCCGGACTGGGCGGCGACCCCTGGCGCGGCATCCCGCGCGCCGAGGTGCTGGCCCTGCTGCCGGAGCTGCCCACCCTCACCCCGTCGCCCGCCGTGAAGGAGCTGCAGCGCCGGTTGCTGCTCAGCCGCGGCTCGCCCGCGGCCGCTCCGGGCGAACCCGAGCCGGTGCGCCGCTTCGGCGCGCTGCGGGTGGAGAAGCTGGCAGACATGGGCGACCCGCGGGGCGCGGCTGACCTTGCCGCTCTGCTGCCCGAGGCGATGACGGCCGACGAGGCCGCCGCCCGCGCCGTGACCGACGCCCAACTGCTCGCCGGCCCTCTGGACTGCGCCGCCGCGACGGAGCGTGCCAAGCCCTTCACCGCCCCCTATTGGCAGAGGGTGGCGCTGTTCTGCCGCCTGCGCGCCGGGCGGATCGGCGGGGTGATGCCCACCGAGGCCGGGGCTGCCCCGGCGGGCGACGACCTCGCCTTCGAGATGCTGCGTGAGCAGCCCGGCGGCGATCCCGATTTCCTGCGGGTGGCCGAGGCGATGGCCGGCGGCCCGGCGGTCCGGCTGCGCAGCCTGAAGGACCCCAGCCCGCTGACCCTGGCCGCTCTGCGGACGGTCCAGGCCGGGTTGCCGCCGGATGTGCTGTCCCTGACCGACCCGGCCCGTCTGGCCGCGGTGGCGTCCAACAATGGCACCGACCCGGCGACCCGCATGACCGCGGCGGAGCGCGCCGCCACCGCCCTGTTCCTCGATTCCCGGCGGCTGGCGGAGGCGTACCGCGCCGCCCCGGCCAAGGGGGACGAGCTGCTGCGGCTGAAGGACGCCGCGGCCCGCGACCGCACGGCCCGCACCCGCGCGCTGGTGCAGCAGGCCATGCTCGCCGCCATGGGCGGCGGGCGGCGGGTGGAGTTGGCCGGGCTGGCGCTGGAGCTTCTCGACCCGCCGATGCTGGCCGGTCCGGTGGGGGCGGTGGTGGCGGACATGCTCGACACCCTGTCGCCGACTCCGGACGCCGCCGCCCTGGCCCCCGCCGCCGCGCGGCTCTGCTTCGCGTTGGGTCGGGCCGACAAGGGCAAGCGCTGGTACGATCTCGCCCTGCGCAGCCGTCCCACGGCGGAGGTGGCGCGGCTGTGGCCGCTCGCCGTCATCGCGCTCGGTCCGCCGCCGGGCGGTGGGGCGCTGGGCCTCGCCGGCTGGCTGGACGAATCGCTGCGCGGTGCCGATCCGGAGGGCCGCGCCCGCGTCGCCGGGCAGTTGGCCCTGCTCCAGGCGATGGGCGTCGCCGTGCCGGAGGAGGCGTGGCGCCGGACCGCTGACCCCGAGGAGACGGCCCCCACGCCTGTGGACGCCCGTCCTCCCACCGCCGATCCCGCCCTCTGGCAACGCTTGGCCGAGGCTTCATCCGACCGGCGCGTCGGCGAGACGGCGCTGGCCGCCCTGCTGCTGCTCGGCAACGCCGGGCCGGCGGGCACGCCGCCCGCGGTGGTGGCGCGTGTGGTCAGTGCCCTGCGCGCCGTGGGTCTGGACAGCGATGCCCGCGCGATCGCCCGTGAAGCCGCCGCGGCCCTGGCCGGATGAGTCCCATGCCCAAAACGATCCCGCCAAAAGCCCAGCCGAAGCGGCGCGGGCGCCCCTGCAAACCGCGCCCGATCGCGGCCTCGCCCCATGTCGACGCCTTTCTGGACATGCTGACGGCGGAGCGCGGCGCGGCGCTGAACACCCGCATGGCCTACGAGCGCGACCTCGCCGACCTCGCCCTCTGGCTGGCCCAGCGCGGCCAGCCGCTGGAAAAGGCGGTGACGGAGGATCTGCGCGCCTACCTCGCCTTCCAGTATGTGGAGGGTGGGCAGAAGCCGGCGCCGCGCACGCTGGCCCGCCGCCTGTCGGCGATGCGCCAGTTCTACCGCTTTCTGGTTTCGGAAGGGCGACGGGTGGACGATCCGGCCTCGGCGCTCGACAGCCCCAAGCAGGGCCGCCCGCTGCCCAAGATCCTGACGGTGGAGGAGGTCACGCGCATGATCGACTCCGCCCAGACCCGCGGCGGGCCGGAAGGGCTGCGGCTGGTCGCGCTTCTGGAGGTGCTCTACGCCACCGGTCTGCGCGTGTCGGAACTGGTCGGCCTGCCGATGGCCGCCATCCTGCGCGACGGGCGCGGGCTGATCGTGCGCGGCAAAGGCGGGAAGGAGCGCATGGTGCCGCTGTCCGAACCGGCCTCCGCCGCGCTGGGCGCCTATCTGCCCTGGCGGAGCCACTTCATTTTGGCTGGCCGGGAGAACGGGCCGATCGCCTTCCTCTTCCCATCGCGCAGCTCCACCAACGGGCACCTGACGCGCCAGCGCTTCGCCCAGTTGCTGAAGGAGCTGGCCATCGAGTCGAACATCGACCCGGAGAAGGTCAGCCCTCACGTCCTGCGCCACGCCTTCGCCACCCATCTGCTCGACCGTGGGGCGGACCTGCGCTCGGTCCAGAAGATGCTGGGCCACGCCGACATCGCCACCACCCAGATCTACACCCATGTGGTGTCGGAGCGTCTAAAACAGGTCGTTCACGAGCATCACCCGCTGGCCCGGCGAAAAACCGTTCGCACGCAATAGTGTTGCGCGCAAAAGGGTTGCCCCTTTCAAAGGATGCCAATCCGGCTATGGCGGCTTCTCCCGCTGTGGTATAGCCCTTGTCCTAATGGGGTTGGCAGGCGAGTGCGCCGGACCGCCCTCGCGACGAACTGGGGGAACCGCATGGCCACGACCATCTCCGGGCTTGAGATCCTGGGTCCGATCACGCCGGGCTTCGAGACGATCCTGACGCCGGAGGCGTTGGCCTTCCTGGCGGAGCTGGAGGGGCGGTTCGGGTCGGAACGGTTGCGCCTGCTCGACGTGCGGACCAAGCGGCGGGCGCTGATCGACCAGGGCCACACGCCGGACTTCCTGCCGGAAACCCGCGCCATCCGCGAGGCCGACTGGACCATCGCGCCGCTGCCGCACGACCTGCTCGACCGCCGGGTGGAGATCACCGGGCCGGTGGACCGCAAGATGATCATCAACGCGCTGAATTCCGGCGCGAAGGTCTTCATGGCGGATTTCGAGGATTCGAGCTGCCCGTCCTGGGCCAACCTGATCGACGGACAGGTCAACCTGCGCGACGCCGTGCGCCGGACCATCGCCTTCGACGATCCGGTGTCGGGCAAGAAGTACCGGCTGAACGACAGGACCGCCGTCCTCAAGGTCCGTCCGCGCGGCTGGCATCTGGCGGAGAAGCATGTCCGATTCGACGGCGAACCGGTGTCCGGCGCGCTGTTCGACTTCGCCCTCTACACCTTTCACAACGCGCAGGAATTGCTGTCCCACGGCTCCGGCCCCTATTTTTACCTGCCGAAGCTGGAAAGCCATTTCGAGGCGCGACTGTGGAACGAGGTGTTCTCGGTCGCCGAGGATTATCTCAAGATCCCGCATAGCTCGATCAAGGCCACGGTGCTGGTGGAGACCATCCTGGCCGCCTTCGAGATGGACGAGATCCTCTACGAGCTGCGCGACCATTCCGCCGGGCTGAACTGCGGGCGCTGGGACTACATCTTCAGCTTCATCAAGACCTTCCGCAACGACCCCGCCGCCGTCCTGCCCGACCGGGCGGAGGTGACGATGGCGACGCCCTTCCTGCAGTCCTACAGCCTGCTGGCGGTCAAGACCTGCCACCGCCGCGGCGCCCCGGCCATCGGCGGCATGGCCGCCTACATCCCGGTGAAGGACGATCCGGCGGCCAACGAGGTGGCCTTCTCCAAGGTCCGCGCCGACAAGGAGCGGGAAGTGTCCAACGGCCATGACGGCACCTGGGTCGCCCACCCCGGCCTCGTTCCCGTCGCGCGGGAGGTCTTCGACGCCTACATGCGCAAGCCCAACCAGATCGACCGCAAGCGCGCCGACGTCAGCGTGACCGCCGCCGACCTGCTGGCCGTCCCGGAGGGGCCGAAGACGGAGCGCGGCCTGCGCAACAACGTGGCCGTCGCCATCGGCTATCTGGAGGCGTGGCTGCGCGGCATCGGCTGCGTGCCGCTGTTCAACCTGATGGAGGACGCCGCCACCGCCGAGATCAGCCGCACCCAGCTCTGGCAGTGGGTCCACCACGGCGCCGCGCTGGACGACGGTCGCCCGGTGACCATGGAGCTGGTGGACGAGACCATTGCCGAGGAGTTGGCCGCCTGGAAGGCCCGCGTCGGCGATCGCGCCTTCGAACGGGGACTGTACGAGGACGCCGCGGTGATGCTGCGCGACCTCGTGGAGCGGGACGACTTCGTGGATTTCCTGACCCTGCCGGCCTACGACCGCATCGTCGCGCAGGGGGCGTGAGGGCGTTGCCAAGCCCACGGCGTGTTCACCATATTGGTGTCGGCACATCACCCGAAGGGGCCGCCATGGGACGCAACGCCGCCGCGTATGGAGACGATTTCTACGGCTGGACGCAGGAGCAGGCCGGGCTTCTGCGCGCCGGCAAGCTGTCCGAAGTGGACGCCGAAAACCTCGCGGAGGAGATCGAGAGCATGGGCCGCAGCGAGGCCGACCGTCTGCGAAGCTGCCTGCGCCTGATTCTTTTGCACCTCCTGAAATGGCAGGAACAACCCGCCCGCCGGTCGCGGAGCTGGCGCAACAGCATCCAGCGGGAGCGGGACAACGCGGCCCTTGTGTTGGAGGACAACCCCAGCCTGACGCCCAAGCTGCCCGCGCTGTTCGCCAAGGCCTACCAGCTTGCCCGGCGTGAGGCCGCCCGCGAAACCGATCTGCCGGTGGAGCGTTTTTCCGAGGAAAGCCCCTTCACGGTGGAGCAGACCCTCGACCCGGCTTTTCCGGACGATCTGGAAGACGGCTGGCGTCGCAGCCCCCGGACCCCGCGGGTCTGACATTGACCCTTCCATCCTCCACCGTCCCGCCGGCGTCGCGCGGGGCCGAATCGCTTGCGTTGCTGCTCCTGGTCGGCGGGTTGATCGGCGTGATCTTTCCGGTCACCAAGATCGCGCAGGCGGCCGGCGTGCCGCCGCTGCCCTGGGCCTTCTCCATGATGCTGGGCGCCGGGGTGATCCTGGCCGGGCTGGCGCGCGTCAAAGGGCAGGCGATGCCGGTGACTGGGCGGTATCTTCGCTACTTCGCGGTGTCGGGGCTGCTGTCCATGGCGCTGCCCAACGTCGTGCTGTTCTTCGTCATGCCCTGGCTGGGGGCCGGGTTGTCGGCGGTGGTCTACACGCTGCCGCCGATCCTGACGCTGCTGATGGCCGTGGCGGTGCGGATCGAGACGCCCGACCGCGGGCGGGTAGCGGGCATCCTGCTTGGATTCGTCGGCGCGCTGATGATCGTCGGGCCGCGCGGCAGCCTGCCCTCGCCCGATCTGGCCGGCTGGATGGCGCTGGCCTTCGTCATGCCGCTGTCGGTCGCGGCGGGCAACGTCTACCGCACCGTGGCCTGGCCGCCGGGCGGGCAGCCGGTGGCGCTGGCGGCGGGCACCATGCCTGTCTCTTATACACATCTGACGCTGCCGACGATTATACGCGAGTGTAGATCTCGGT
>NZ_JAUQTX010000178.1:0-15064 GCF_059803775.1 Azospirillum sp. UFLA03-27
ATGTAGCACAAAAGCTGGTGGAAATAGCCTCGCCACCCGCGCCGGAGCGAATTAAAGCGACAGCGCCAGTATAGAGAAGCCCGACGGAGGAATGGTGAGCGTGTACTACCCCAAGAAGCGCTGGAAAGCCGGTCGGGACATTCTCGGCATCGCTGGAACCACCTTCCAACTCCATAATGGAGCCCAGGTTGTGCCGCCCAGCGGCTTCGAGGATGTCGGGTTTCCCCTTCGCGTCGAGACGCCGCCTCAAATTTGGGCTTACGCCCTGGAAATTCCCCTTACTCTGACCGATCCGACGGACGCGCCGGTCACAGGCCCGCTGCTCTTCGAGATCGACATCACGGTCGAACAGGGCAGCGTTGGGCTGGCCGCCGCCACCCCTGGACTTGGTGCCTTTGCCTCGGCGGAAACGTTCGTGACTGCAGACGCCGGCCCTACCAAGGCTCTGGTGTTCGCCAAGGAGGCCCAGTCCTGCGCGGCGCTGATCCTGCGTAAAGTCGACAACGGGAAGATGCCGAGCGTCGCAACACTGTGGGGCATTCGTTGCGCCAAGGCCAAGGATGCATGGGCTGAGCCAGCCTTGGGGCCGTCAGCCGCCGACCCCGGCGCAACGGACGTGCCGCTAAGCGAACTTGCGGCCATCCTTGGGCTGGGAGACACCGAGCAAACCGAGCCGGCCGAAGCGGGAGCCATGATCTGGCGAGCGTTCGATGCATCCGACCGCCTGCCGATTATCGAAGCGGACAGACTCGGTGCCCACCTGGGATTCGCGGAGCCGTTCGCCTTGGCGGAACGCCTCCTGGAACATCCCCTGACCCAATGGCGGATGGAGAGGGATGACGCCCTAATTCTTTCTTACCTTTATGCGCAGCACGCCCCGCGCCGACATCTGGAATTCGGCACCTGGGAAGGGTTCGGCGCGGTTCTGTGCGCGCAGTCCTGCGGTGCCGAGATCTGGACGATCAATCTTCCTGACGGTGAAAGCACGGCTGACGGAAGTGCGGTCTACGCGCAGCCCGTCGCCGCGGGTACTGAACTCCCGCCTAGCACGCCAACCTTCGCAAACTCGTCAGGAGCCCTTTACGTCCAGACCGACAGGGGCGAGCGCATCGGCTGGCGCTATCGGGCGGCAGGGCTGGAAAACCGGGTTCACCAACTGTTGTGTGACAGCACCGAATGGGACACATCCGGCTACCCACCGGAGTTTTTTGATTCGGTCCTGATTGACGGTGGGCACCAAGTGAACGTCGTCGTCAACGACACGGATAAATCTCTGCCCCTTCTGCGGCCGGGCGGGCTGTGCATCTGGCACGACTTTTGCCCGAACCCGGAAGCGTTGGAGTCTTCGCCAGCCGGCTTAGGAGTGGCCGAAGCCATTATAAAGAATTGGGCGCGTTGGCGACCCGAGTTCTCCGACATTTTTTGGATTCGACCAAGCTGGATCTTGCTCGGAGTGAAGCGTCGGTAAAAACACGACACTCAGTTGTTCTGGACACCTTGACTCATCCATCCATTATATTTTAGTTGCATTGGCGAAACGGTTATGCGAATTGTCCAAGGCCGTACGCACCGCACGTCCTCGCAAGCGCGATAAACTCAGGCAGATAACATGAGCGCCTTCGAATCAAAACCCATCGAAACCGTTCGCGATTACTGGGACGCGCGCCCCTGCAATCTTCGCCATTCCACGAAGGAAATCGGCAGCCGGGTGTATTTCGATGAAGTGGAAGCCCGCAAATATCGTGTAGAGCCGCATATTCCAAGCTTCGCCGACTTTAATTCCTGGAAAGGAAAGCGGGTTCTGGAACTCGGTTGCGGGCTCGGAACCGACACCATTAACTTCGCGCGGGCGGGCGCGCATGTCACCGCCGTTGATTTGTCGATGAAATCGCTGGAGTTGGCGCGCAAGCGTGCAGAAGTGATGGGCGTCGCAGACCGCATCACCTTCTACAACGCCAACGGCGAGAACCTGTCCAGCATCGTGCCGGTGGAGCCTTATGATCTGGTCTATTCGTTCGGCGTGGTCCACCACACCCCCCACCCGGATCGGGCCATTGCTGAACTCCGCAAGTATGTAAAGCCCGGCGGCACAATGAAGATCATGGTCTACTACCGCTATTCCTGGAAGGTCTTGTGGATTTTGTTGACTTATGGCAAGGGGAAATTCTGGAAGCTTGCTGATTTGGTCGCCACACATTCAGAGGCGCAAACCGGGTGCCCTATTACTTACATCTATGACTGCAAGGAAGGCCAGCAGTTGTTAGAGAATTCCGGACTTCGAGTTACACAGACCGAAGTTGATCACATATTCTCGTACCGAATTCCCGACTATGTCGAATACCGTTATGTCCGTGAGTGGTATTTCCGGTGGATGCCAAATTCCTTGTTTCGCTTTCTTGAAAGGAAGTTTGGATGGCACCTTCTTTTAACTGCTGAGGCTTCGAAATAAATGACGCAGTGGCAGAAGGCCTCCCAGCGTAGCTTCGAAAAACAAATTCACGCTTCTTAAACATTGGCAGCGGATACTTCCTGCAACTGAGAACGTCCGCTCCGCGTCGCCGACCGTTACCATTGAACAACCCGTGTGGACATACGCCATGCAGATTTCCGTTATCGGTCTTGGAAAGCTCGGAGCTCCTCTGGCCGCGGTTCTGGCGGACAAAGGACACATCGTCATCGGCGCCGATCTCAACGAACGGTTCGTCGCGGCCATCAATGAAGGCTGCGCACCGGTCGACGAGCCCGGCCTTCAGGAGTGCATCGACCGCGCAGGCGGACGGTTGCGCGCGACGATGGACGTCGAGGAGGCGACGCTGGAGAGCGATATCACCTTCCTCATCGTCCCGACCCCCAGCACGGCAAGCGGCGTCTTCACGAACAGGTATGTTCTGTCGGCGGTGGAGGAGATCGGCCGGGCGCTGCAGCGCAAGGACGGTTACCATCTCGTCGTGGTGACCAGCACCGTCATGCCTGGCTCGACCGGTGGCGAGATCCGCGAGGCACTCGAACGGAGTTCCAAGCGCACGCTCGGCGATACGCTGGGTCTTTGCTACAATCCGGAATTCATCGCACTCGGCAGCGTCATCGCCAACATGCTGCGGCCGGACTTCGTCCTGATCGGCGAATCAGACACGCGCGCTGGAGACCTTCTGGAAGCAATCCACCACTCGGCGTGCGAGAACGCGCCGCCGGTGCGCCGTATGAATTTCGTCAACGCTGAGCTTTGCAAGATCTCAGTCAACACGTTCGTCACGACCAAGATTTCCTACGCCAACATGCTGGCTGAAATCTGCGAGCGCCTGCCGGATGCTGATGTGGACGTGGTCAGCGCTGCGATCGGCTCGGATAGCCGTATCGGTACGAAGTACCTACGCGGCGCCACCGGCTACGGCGGTCCTTGCTTCCCACGCGACAATGTGGCTTTCACAGCCTTGGCCAAGCAAGTCGGCGCTCCGGCCGACATCGCAGAGGCGACGGACCGCATCAACCGCCACCAGATCAAGCGCCTGTCCGGAATCGTCATGCGCCAAGCCGCTAAGCCGGCGCGGATCGGCATCCTGGGCTTGTCCTACAAACCGGACACCGCCGTCATTGAAGAAAGCCAGGGCGTAATGCTGGCCAAGGCGCTCCTGGATGCCGGTTACGAGGTCGTCGCGCACGATCCCATGGCGGGAGCCGCCGTGGCCGCGGTGTTGCCCGCTGTGACCGTAGCGGAGAGCGCGGAAGCCTGCGTCGCGGCAGCCGATGTCGTGGTGCTGACAACGGCCTGGGAGGAATACCGCTCCCTGCCGGTCACCGCCTTCGCCCGCCCGAACGGCGACCGCATCGGCGTCGTGGATTGCTGGCGCCTGCTGGACGGCGAGCGCTACGGCGCCGTCGCCGATCTGGTGCACCCGGGATACGGCGCCTCCACGGCGCCGTCCGGGCTGGCACAGGCACTTGCTGGCTGAGGCCGGTCTCAGACCATTCCGAAAGGTGTTGATTATGGGCTATGTCCTCGACAGGAACGACCTCGTTCTGGTGACCGGT
Source organism: Azospirillum sp. UFLA03-27 (assembly GCF_059803775.1). Lineage (NCBI taxonomy): Bacteria > Pseudomonadati > Pseudomonadota > Alphaproteobacteria > Rhodospirillales > Azospirillaceae > Azospirillum > Azospirillum sp. UFLA03-27. The sequence continues at coordinate 4,030 of NZ_JAUQTX010000178.1, forward strand.
GGCGGGGGGTTCATCGGTGGTCATATGATCGCACGGCTGCGGGAGCGCGGGTTTACCAAGCTGCGTTCGGTCGACATCCGGCCCGCAGAAGAGTGGTACCAGCGCTTTTCCGACGTCGAGAATCTTGTGCTCGATCTGCGCGACCGGGAAGCCTGTCGAACCGCCGCCCGCGGGGCTGGCGCGATCATCAATCTCGCCGCCGACATGGGTGGGATGGGCTTTATCGAGACGCACAAAGCCGAGTGCATGCTCTCGGTGCTCATCAACACCCAGATGCTGATGGCCGCCAGGGAGTTCGGCTGCAAGCGCTTCTTCTACGCGTCCAGTGCCTGCGTCTACGCGGCTGACAAGCAGACGAACGCCGAGGTGCTACCGCTGAAGGAAGCCGACGCCTATCCGGCCATGCCAGAGGACGGCTATGGCTGGGAGAAGCTGTTCAGCGAGCGCATGTGCCGTCACTTCCGCGAGGATTACGGGCTGGAGACGCGTGTTGCCCGTTACCACAATGTCTATGGTCCGCATGGCACTTACGATGGGGGCCGGGAAAAGGCACCCGCGGCCATCTGCCGTAAGGTGATCGAAGCCAAGCTGACCGGCCGGCATGAAATCGAAATCTGGGGTGACGGCGAGCAGACCCGCAGCTTCATGTACATCGATGATTGCCTGAAGGGCACGTTGGATATCCTGAAGAGCGACATCCTGGAGCCCATCAATCTGGGCAGCGATCAACTGGTCACCATCAACCAGTTGGTGGACATCGTTGAAGACATCGCCGGCATCAAGCTGGAGCGTCGCTACAAACTTGACGCGCCCAAGGGCGTGCGCGGTCGCAACAGCGACAACACCCGCATCACAGAACTGCTGGACTGGGCTCCGTCGATTCGCCTGCGCCAGGGGCTAGAGCCAACCTACCGCTGGATTTACGGTCAGATGGCGAACCGCTGACCGTCAAGCAAGCAGCTCACACCCCCAGGCCGCCTAGGGGCAAGAGTGAAGCGGTTCCTCATCTACTCAGCCAAGTGCACGTCGATGCTGTAAAACTCGGCGTGCGTTTTGGTACCGTCGGGTGCGGCATTGTAAAGGACCAGCTGATTGATCTCCAGCGGCTTGTCAATGAGGATCAAAACATCCGAAGGTGCGTCACCACGCTCAATCGGGGTATGATGCATCAGTTGACTGAAGTCGGGCGGCATCACGCCCATCCCCAATGTCCCTTCGAGAACATGGACTCGGACTGTGACCGCCAGAGGGTGTGGCGGTTCCGGCCGTCGTCCCAGATCGGCCACGGCGGCGATGAACCACTTTTGCGGCAGGATTTCCACCGATGCCCGATCATCGTGCATCCGAACACGGCACTCGCCGGAACTTGCCACCAGCGCTTCGAGGCTTTGACATATCGCCTCACCGTCAAGCGTTACAGCCTCCTCGACCAGCCGGATGGCCTCTCTGTGCCGGCCCACCGCGCGCAAGGCCCGCGCCAGGATCATGCGTGGCCGTGCAAGGGCATCACCCAGCGGCGCTTCCAATGCCCGCCGAGCCCTTTCGGTGACGAGCGCCCAATCTTTTTGGTCGAGCGCCTCGTCGGACAGTTCCAACCAGCCCCTCACTTCATAATCCGGAGCAACTGCCAAAGTCCGTTGCCGCACCGCTTCACCCTCGGATTGTCGTCCTGTCCTTTCCAGCCAATCGGCCAAGGCGAGTGCAGCGACACCGAGATCCGGCTTCGCCTCAAGCGCCCGATGAAAGGCCGCAACGGCCATATCGGTTTCACCTTGCTTCGCAAACGCTCGCCCCATCTCGTAATGGTACCGGCCGAGCGTGTCCTGGCGGATAGCCCTCCGCCAAGCGCTGAAATCGATTTCCATGGGCAAGATTTGGCTGTTTTTATTGTCCGGCTGCATTCTACACGAGCGCCTCTTGTTCCGAAGGCAATCGGTTGTGGACTGGCAGGTTGATCCAGAGAGCGAGGAATTGCAAGCCCACACGCTGTCGCTTCCCGACATCGGCATAGATGTCGGCGACGAAGGGCGACCGCTTGGCCTGATATTAATCAGATCGATCACTTCATAAAAGCCGCTATAGTGAGCAGGGTCAGTCATTCGATTTCAGCGCTGATGTTGCAAAAAACCGTTTTTCCAAGAGGGACTTATGCCGTCAGGTAATAAAAACGTCGATGTGGTCATTGGTCAACATGTTGTCCATGGCGGGAGAGCAGATTCCATCGGCGGGATTTTGCATGTTTCGACGCCAGCCCTACAATACGGAAACTCACTCCTTTTTCCAGTATTGGGAGCTTCTGATATCGGCGATAGGAACATCACGATCACGTTGGAGGGACGCGTCCTCGCCGGAAAGGTGGGGCTTTGCGCACTTCGGGCGGATGGCACGTTTCTTAAGGAAAGCCATCACAGGGCCGGCGCCACGATGCTGAGGCTTCGACTCATCGATGGCAAAGCCTCCGAGTGCGCGTCGATCGTCCTCCGCAATCTCGCCCCCCAGGGACAAGTTTCAGAGTTGATCGTCACACGCATTTTCGCCGAGACAACACACGCCGTCGAGGTTCTGTCGGCGGTAGCACCACGGACGCTCAGGGACGTTACGCTCGCTCCCTTTCATCCCGACGCTGATCGCAGCGACAACTTCGAGGCTGGCGGCATCGACGTAACGGAGAAATGCAACCTCGAATGCGTCATGTGCCATTTCAATGGACCGAAGGCCACGAAAAAGGCAGGAGCGCTTTCTCCGGAAATGATTGAGCGTTACTTGAACCAGCTTCCTCCCGGCGAACAAATCTGGTTCGCCGGTACTGGCGACTTGCTGATGGACGCGCGAGCGATCACCTATATCCGGCGCGCCCGGGACCTCGGCCTACACCCTTGCGTTCTTACCAACGGTCAACTGCTAACGCCCGAGTTGATGGACAATATGCTGGAGGCCGGCGTTCGCTTTATCCAGATGAGCGTCGATGCCCATACGGCTCACCAGTATGAAAAAATCCGGAGAGGCGCAAAATTCGACAAAATACTGGACGCGTGTGCATATCTGCGCCAGAAAAAATCAGATCACAAAGACCTTTCCGTTCAGATCAACGTTACTCTATTCCGCAACACGTTCGATAAACAAGATGCCATGATTGCATTCTGGAAGGGAAAAGTCGACCAAATCAACTTCAACGCAGAATACTATAATACGTTCCTTTTCCGAAACACGTTTCATTTCCCAGAAAAAAGGAACAATTGCCGAATAAAGCTTTACCTCTTGCCAACGGGGCACTTGGCCCCGTGCTGCGCCATGCAGGTCTACCAGCATGAAAAAGACGCATCCTGGCTGCCCCACATCGATCAGATGACGCTGCAGGATGCTTACGATTACCTCTGTGACCTTTACGAGAATCCAGACAGCCCATTTGCTAACCTCTGCCAGCAATGCGACTGGTGGATTCTCTATGCCGACGCAAAAGACGGTGCAACGCCCTACCTGCGCTGCGTTCCCCTGGCACCATGATTCACCACATGCAAAGGCGAGTCATGGAAACATTCAGGTTGGATAGAACAGCGGCGCATCCTCTTCAAAAGCCTGAATGTATTCTTGATAGGAAAGATCCGAACCAGCAGGTTGCAATTGATGGGCGAGAATATCCAGAGCCTGATCCGTGTCAAACAAGCTGGACAACGCGTCGCGGTGCTTCAAAACCACTTCCGCCGCACAATCGGGAAGATCGAAGAGCGCAAACACGGCCGCGAGCTTTGCAAGCTTTTCCGAGGAAAGTGCTTTAGCAAACTTCTCCTGTTCGGGAGCGCCGATATCGCGGATGTACACCGCATCACCCTGCAGCGGACGCCCCTTGATCGATTGCGACGGTGACGAGTAGGTGTAGCGCGCGGGCAGGGCCGCCATGGCGTAGGTGCGCACTGAAAGCCCGAACAGTTCGAAACCCGCCTTTTTCATCAGGCGGTCGACGTTGTGAAACGTATGATCGGTATCCTTATCCGATCCGAAGTAATTGACTTCGATGCAAAGCCCCAGGATTTTTCGGGTGTCCAAGACATCCGTCAGGGTCTGGAGCAGTATGTAGTCTGCTCCGTCCACATCGATCTTGATAAAGTCGACGTCGCGATCCTTCTCGTCGATGAAGGCGGGAAGGAAAACCGGGGCATCCGGATCAGCAAGCTGAACGCTTTGCCAAGCGTTCAGGCGGATCTTCTCTTCCAGGCTTGCGGTATCGATCTTCGCCTGTCGCAGCTCCAGGGTCTTGGCGATGGACAAGCGCCCCCAAGGGATGCGGGACCAATAAGCATTGCCTTTCGCTTGCGGGGCCAGAGGATGATGATCAGGAACGCCAACGAAGGCCGGAATGTAGGTAAAAGCCGGATTTCTTTCCCGCGCGTTGAGTCGAGCCACCTCCTCGACATTGGGATCGAACCCGAATCCGCTCAACCGTGAACCGAAAGCACGCCAGCCGACGTCGATACCGGAACTGCAGCCGACATCAATCAGCATGAAGTCCTCGGACTGAAGACTTGAAGCCACCAGACGAACAAATTCACAATCTGGAAGAATTCCATCCAATTTCCACACCCTTTCATAATAGCTTTGGGAAACGATAACAGAGACAGGAAAAGGGGTCAAACCGTCACGCGGTGTCGGTTCCGGTGCAAGGAGCCATTTCGATTCCATCGTCGCTAGGCGAAAGGAAAAGCGATATCTCACGTATCTGAGCGGTCCCGGCAATCGATTTGTCCCAAGCCTGGACAATGATCTCGCCGGCCTGCCGGATATCCGGTATCCGCAGTTGGAGAACTTGCCATGCCGCAGCCGGACTGAGGCATTGACGGGTCAGGAAGGCCGAGCCTTCGCGATTGAGCACACCGAAGCCGACTTCCGTCCCGCGGATTTGAGCAACGATCCGGACGGTTCCCCGCCCCCCGCGGCGCGCTTGCGCGGGAATGGGAAGAGAGGCTGCGTAACGCCAGGGGTGCGGTGGCAGTGTGACGGTAGCCACGCTGTGGTGTTCGATCGTTGCGTCCGAGGCGGAGGTCGTCAGCAGCGACACCCCGAACTGTTCTTCGAACAATTCCCCACACGGATCGGAGACGGACGGTAACGTCACGCCCTCCACCGAGCCCTTGGACAGAGCCGCGCGCAGAACCGGCTCGATCACGTCGCCATAAAAGCGGTGTCCCTGCGCGTTCGGATGGTTATCCCAAGGCAGCGCAAGCCATTCCGGCGTTTCCTCCGGCAACTCGGCATCCACGACCAGAACTCCCAGATCGGTAGCGTGCCTCAGCAGTTCGCGCTCCAGCGGATGCGTGCCCGGTTGCAGGTCCGCCAGGATCAACGGAAAGCCCATATCCTTAGCAAGCTGGGCCATGTCGCGAACGATCAGCTTGCTGATCATATGAGGGTGATGGGGCTCTCCCTCTAGTATCCGCGGATCAAGCTTGGCCAGGGCGCTGTCGATAATGGGAACCCGGAGGACCGTAAGTTCCAGGTCGGCGCTCGCAACCGCCCGAGGCTGCCAGAACATGTCCGCATTGAAATGCTCGGCGGTGAATTCGCTTTTATTGAGGCCAAGCAGCCATCCCGGACTGACAATGTTCCTGCGGTCATGTTCGTACAGCCGTCCATAGATGACCGCGGCAGGGCGTTTGCTGCGCAGCAATCGGCGTAGCATGAGCAGGCATTGGAAAGTACTGTACCCACTCACCCCAAAGTTACGGAACCGATATTCCGGAAACCGACTTTGCAGAATGGATGTATAGGTTTCCTCGTCCTGAACGGAAAATCCGAACGTGAAAGAACATCCGAAAACCCAGACTTCCGGCCGTTCCACCGCGGTGAAATCCAGGGGTGTCACCCGATAGCCTTCGGCATCGACCGCCGCATGAAACGAATGTTCCATTGCCTGGCCCGCCGCATCGTCTACGACGAATGCACAACCGGTGAATGCCGGGTTGTTGACGAAACCGAAATGCCGGTGAGGCTTGAACATCGGGGCCTTTGTCAGAACATAGGCCCCACATCCATTTCTCGGATGAATTCGCATGCAACTCACTTCGATCAGAAGAAAGTATAGTTGTAATCAACAACGTCCCTATCACAGGGCACAGACAGATCCTTTTGAGCGGCTTCGATCAACGCAACGATCCGATCTTTTAAATCCGCCAAGTCGCCGCACCCCTGATCGTGCCACATCGCCGTCAACGCCGCAGCAAACGTCTGGGGATCGTCCGTGACGGGAGCGGAAAGCAAGGCACCACTTGCAGCGGCAGGATCTGGTGGCACCGTAAAGTAGCTTTCCACCGCCACGTCTGGTTCCAACGGAAACAGAGGGCGTCCCTCTCTGCGGCGTTCTTCCGCGATTGGAACAAGATCATCATCGAAGACGTCGGCGGTCAACTCGTCAATCGAGGGCATAGGCTTTTCCTGGCTTCTGTTCTCTTAGGTCTCTTGGTTGCTCACCCTTGAACAAGATCCGGTCTTCGAGCACAAGCAGATCCAGGTCCGTGTTGAGGAAGCAAACGAGGGCGTCGAGTGGCGTACAGACGATCGGTTCACCACGGATGTTGAACGACGTGTTCACAAGCACGGGGCAGCCAGTGCGCTTGTGGAACGCTTCCAAAAGTGCCCTTGCGTCTGTTTTATCCTGGCAGGATACGGTCTGAAGCCGTGCCGATCCATCGACATGGGTAACCGCCGGAATATCAGAACGCGGCAGTGCGACCGCGGCCGTCAAATCCAGCGTCCCGCCATCCCAGGAAAGGGCGGGCAGCGACCGCCGCACCCGCTCGCTGACCGGCGCCACGAACAGCATGTAGGGGCTTTCGTGATCAAAATCAAAATAATCCTCAACATATTCACGCAGCACCATCGGAGCGAACGGGCGCCAGGATTCGCGAAACTTGATCTTCTGATTAATCAGGCGCTGCCCCTTTTCCAAACGGGCATCGGCGAGAATGGAGCGACTGCCCAGCGCGCGCGGCCCAAATTCCATCCGGCCGGAAAACAGCCCGACGATCTCACCGCGGGACAACGCATCCGCCACCACCGCATGGCGCTCGGCCGGATCTGCAACGATCCGCCCGACGCAACCGATCTGCTCGATGGCGCGGTCGATGGCATCCGCATCGTAGCGGGGGCCCAACCGGCTGCCCTTTTGGCGGTCGCCCGAAGCTGTTCTCGCCCGAGGCACTCCGAAATGGCCATGCATCGCGGTGAGCGCCCCGCCGAGCGCCCCGCCAGCGTCCCCGGCAGCCGGTTGCACCCAAATATCCTTGAAGATCCCCTCTCGCCAGATCGCCCCGTTCGCCACGCAATTCAGCGCCACACCGCCGGCAAGGACCAGATGTTCCTGGTTCGTTATACGCCGTGCTTCGATTGCCAGCCGCATCATGACCAGTTCGGTGACCTTTTGGATCGATGCCGCAAGGTCGGCTTCCCTTTCGGTGATGCTGCTTTCCGGTTCGCGTCGGCCCGCCCCAAAAAGATCTTCAAAATTCTTATTGATAATAATCTGAGATTTTAAAAATCCAAAGTATTTCATATTGAGTCGAAATGATCCATCTCTTTTCACGTCAATAATATTATTCATTATTACATCAACGTAGCGCGGCTTCCCGAATGGAGCTAGCCCCATTAACTTGTACTCTCCGGAATTTACTTTGAATCCACAGTAGTAAGTGAAAGCTGCATAGAGGAGTCCGAGCGAATGCGGATACCGTATCTCCTTGAGGATTTTTATTGCGTTTCCTTGGCCGATCCCAATGGAAGTGGTCGCCCATTCGCCCACGCCATCGACAACCAGAATTGCCGCATTCTCGAAGGGTGAGGGGAAAAAGGCCGACGCCGCGTGGGCGATATGGTGTTCCACGGCAAAGACCGGCACCTTCGCACCGACCACGTCAGCGATCCTGCGGGCAAAGCCGAACTTCTCGGCAAACAGTGCCTTGACCGCGTCCTGCCAAAGTTCATAGCCGTCGGGTGCCGCCATGACGGCGTTCTGCACCACCCGGTCGGTGGACCGCACGAGATTTTCATAGAATACGACCGCATCGAGCGGAGTGCCATCGTCGAGACACGATAGGCAGTATTTGATGGCGCGATCCGGAAAACCACGATCGTGCTTACGGCGAGAGAAGCGCTCTTCTTCAGCCGCAGCGACAACTTCGGAATCCCGCAGCAAGGCCGCGGCTGAATCGTGATAGAAGGCAGAAACCCCAAGTATATGCTTTACCGCATCGGTCATGCCGCGCCCGCCGAAGCTTAGAAAACGGGAAGATCCACTTTTGGATTTCGTGCATGAAAGCCCCCGACAGGTCAAGGCTCGTCGTTGCCGGCCCCAGGGCACCGCCCGGTCCGGCGCGGACGGCGCAAGCCGGACCGCCCAGTTCACAACCTGAACGGCAGCCTTCTTTTGCCTTGCGGAAAGCAGAGCCGAGAAAAGTTTGTTACGGCGTTTGCCTGTCTGTGCTATTATGCCAAGGCCGGGAAAAACCGGTCATTTTTGTGCAACCAGAAAAAGTCGATTTATTTTCATGGACAGCATTTTTACCCAGGTCCCAGGCCTCCCCGATATTGAATTGGTGGATTATTATGAGGAATTTCTTTGGTACTATCCGACTTGCGAAATGGAAGCAAAAAGATGGTGCGCGGAGAATATAAAGCCTGACTGGACCATTTTGGATGTTGGCGCCAACATCGGATATTATTCCATTCTTTTCTCATGGTTGGCAAAAGATGGTTTTGTGTTTTCTTTCGAGCCAACGGACACTTGGTCCAAGCTGGAGAACAATCTCCGGCATCATAATCTTCCAAACGTTGAGGCTTTGCGGCTGGGCATTGGCAAGCAATCGGGGCGGTTCGTGGATTCGATATTCAAGATTTGGGGACAGAACGCCGAGCGCCTCGAAGTGGATTTTTACTCCATAGACGACTTTGTTGAGCAACGACGACTTGATCGTGTTGACCTTATCAAAATCGATGTCGACAGTTTTGACCTGGAGGCGCTTCAAGGTGCGGAGCGGACGCTCCGCACCTTCGACCCATATGTTCTTGTCGAATTGAATCATGCATTGAGCCGCCGCAATCAGAGCAACGCTGAAGCGTTGCATTGGCTTTCGAAACAAGGATATAGTTCCGTATTCTGTGTGGATTATGACAACTTTATCTTGAAAAAATCCACGCCAGTTGTTAGTGAAAGCAGCGTTACCGTTTATTTCCCTGAACGCTGACGCCGTGTTCGATGGCGTCGCTTACGATGACAGCAGTAACGCGAGACTCAGGACGATCAATGCCCAAATGCCCGGCCGCATGGTACGAGTTGAACATTTCGGCGCCTGACAACATGGTCAGCGCTTGCTGCTATTATGCGGGTGAAAAAGACCCCTGGATCAATCACCCCATTGACATCGAGGGTTATTGGAACAGTGCGAATATACAAACCATACGCAAGATAAATTCTGGGAAAAAATCAGCGGATCCCAATGGATGCACCACATGCTTCTTTTTTCAGAACCGATCTGAAGATACTATCTATTTTGACACTTCTGTTTTCCCAGATCTCTCGGAGCACCAGACGGCAAACTGGAAACTTCTGCAGCAAGAATACGAGTCCGGAGCCGTAGAGCTGACCGCCACGCCGGTGCGGATCTACGCAAATTTCGGCTTCTCATGCAATCTAGCCTGTCGCATGTGCCATCAAGTGCCACGGCGCGCCGACAACAAACGCCAAGTACACGCCGACAGCATTTTGCGGTGGAACAAGGCTTTGCGTGCCGCCATGGACGTCACGGTCATCGGCGGCGAGCCTTTCGCGCTGCCGGAAGCCATTTCCTTCATCCGTCAGTTTATTAACAATCCGGACTACGACAATGTCCGACTGTCGATTTGCACAAATGGAACGCTCCATCACAAGCATATGGAGACTCTCCGCAAGAAGAAGCACTTGCATCTCGCCGTGAGCCTGGATTCGATTGGTGAAGGTTATGAGTCGATCCGCGTAAACAGTAAATGGTCACTGGTCGAGCGCAATATCCTTGAGTTTGTAGAGCTTGCAAGAAAAGAATATCCACAATGGTCATTTCAGACCAATGCTCTTGTCCTGAAAACTGGTGTCAAACGCCTTCCTGAGTATGCCCGCTGGCATGCCAAACACGGTATTGTGACGTCCTTCTACGATTTTATCAATTTTCGCGGGACGGAAGATGCGTTCTATAGTGAAAACCTGCTGGAAAACCCACAACTCTTGGACGATATTCCGGATTGGAGTAATTATTTTGAAGAAGCGCTGGACATATTCCGGAAAAGCAATCTCACCGTGGCGGCAACGTCTCTGGACCATTATTGGAAGCGCCTGACCAACCGGGTGGAGGAGTACCGGGCCACTTCGAATGCTGGCCGCAATCTGCGCCACCGTAATCACTGGAAAACGCAGCTCGAAATTCGTGATCCAAAAGACTTCTTAAACACATTCCAGTATATTCTCGCGGCGCAGCGTACTGGTGAGACACCAGACTACGCGAGCGATGAGACTTTTGTCCGTTTCACCAAAGTCAGCTATCCGCGAGATCACTTCCTGACCTCATACATGCCCGTAGCTGTTTACGAGCCTGGCGGATACTTCCGCCTTCGGCTTTCCTGGCCTAAGCTGCCGCCGGGGGTGCGGCGCGCCCATGTCGTCCTGCGCGCGGAACGTCGCGGCGAATTGCAGGGAACTTGGTATGTTCAGGAAGGCGACGACGGCATCAAGGCAGAATTCGTCGGTCGCATGGAAGCTGGCATTGCCAAGCTCCAGCTCGCAGCATATCCCGTCGGGGAGAGGGAGTCCGTGCTGCCGACCGAAGTCCTTTTGGACCTTGACGGCGCCACGATGAATGCTGTTGCGGCGACAGATCGGCTGTCGCCATAGGCTGGTGCTGGGATCGGCACAACATGGGGGACGCGGGCGGCGACAATGAAAAGGGGACTGTCTGAAATTTCGTGTACGGGCCATAACTTCGGGACCGAAGGAGGCCCCGCATGGCACGACGCAAACAAC
>NZ_JAUQTX010000179.1:0-14985 GCF_059803775.1 Azospirillum sp. UFLA03-27
GGCTCGGAGATGTGTATAAGAGACAGGGGGTGGTCCCGCCGCCGTCCTGCGGGGGCACCGAGCCGTTGCCGGAAACGATGCCCATCAGTGTCCAGGCGAGATCCTGGAGGCCGTCAGTCAGGGCCGGGGACAGTGGCAGCAGGCTGTAATCGTGGTTGTAGGCGTCGGCGAACAGCGGGTCGCCGGTCCGGTCGTTCGCCCCATAGGCGCCCACCTGATGCAGGAAGTTGGCGTCGATGGCGTTCTGCCCCGCCGACAGGATCGTCACGTAGCCGCCGAGCGGCACCGCCCCCGACACGAGGTTGCCGGTGACCGTGTTGTTTGCCGGGATGCCCGCCGCGCCCGCCAAGGGCACCCACTCGATGCGGATGAAGCTCTCGCCATTGGCGCCCAGCACGCCGATGTTGTTGGTGACGGTGTTGTCGTGGCCGCCATGGATCATGACGGCGGCCCAGGCGGTGTCGCGCAGGAAGTTGTCCCGGACGGTCACGCCGCTGGTCAGGTCGTCCAGATAGATCCCGTAGCCCTTGTAGTCGCGCAGCCACTGGCCGGTGCTTGTGGTGGCGATGCCGCCGGTGTGCTCGACCCGGTTGCCTTCGATCCGCGTGCCGGTGTTCAGGTTCGACCGCCCGAGCAACTCGATGCCGCCGGAATCCGCCGTCTCCAGTCCCGTGTTGCGGACGCGGTTGTGGAGGATGGCGTTGTTCAGGCTGATGGTCGCGGTGTCCCAGTTCTTGACCGAGATGCCGTAGCGCGAGCTGTGGTCGATGTCGTTGTGGGAGATCACCGTGTCGCTGATCCCCGACGCCATGATGCCGCCGGCGTATTTGCGCACCTCGCCGATGTGTTGGATGCGGTTGCCGGTGACCGTGTTGCCGATCGACTGGCCGGTCAGCGCGATGCCGTTGATGCCCAGATGGTCCAGATAGTTGCCGCTGACCAGATTGCGGTCCGATCCCTGGGTCAGCCGGATGCCGGTGCCGACGTTCACGAAGCTGTTGCCGGCGATGGTGTTGACGTCGCCGTTGAGAACGTCGAGCGCGTTGCCGTCCGTCGTCGTGTTGGTGAAGGTCAGCCCTTGGACCGTCACTCCATTGGCGCCGTTCAGCCGCAGCAGCGTGCCGAGCCGGGCAACCTCCGCCCCGGTCCCGGTGAAGTCCTCCCCCGCCTTGATGACCAGCCGCCCGTCCGAGGCGCGGTAGGCGAACTCCCCGACCTGATCGACGTGGGCGCTGTTGCCCAGCAGCTTGAAGGTCGAGCCGTCGCGCATGGTGAAGGGCGCGTCGGCGGTGAAGGTCAGGGTACGCGTCACCGTGTCAACGCCGGCGACGGTCAGGATCGCGTCTTGGAGCCGCTCGGTGTCGAAGACCTGGACCCGGCTGCCGGGCACCAGATCGGCGGCGGTGACATCGCCCGCGCGATAGCGCAGCGCGTTCTTGCTGGCGCCATAGGCGCTCGCGTCGGCGACGAACCAGCCGGTGGTCGGATCCTGCGGGTCGTAGGCGCCCTTGGAGGCCAGCCGGTAGCGCACGCCGTCGACGGTGACGTCCAGCCCCGGCGCCGCGGACAGGGGCGCCGACCAGACGCCGTTGCCCTCATAGGTGAAGCCGGTGACCCGCTCGCCGCCGCTGAGGACCGCCTGCTCGCCCGGATAGCCCAGGATGCGGACGCCGCTGTCCGGCGCGCCGAGGCTGAGCGTGCCCGTCAGATTGTAGGAGCCCTCGCGCACGTAGGTCGTCTTGACGGTGCCGGCGCGCATGGCCGCCTGCGCCCGCTCCAGACTGGCGAAGGGGCCGTCGGTGCCGTCGGCGTTCGGCGCGGCCAGCCGCCCGGACCAGCTGTCGTTGCCGTTCTTCGCCACGTAGAAGGCATCGCCCTGCGTCGCCGGCGCGCCCGACGCGCTGCCCTGGAAGACTGGGGCGGCGACCGCCAGGGTGACGGAGCCGTCGTTGGAGGGCGCGGGGGTGGCCAGGGTCTTGCCGTTCACCGCCACGGCGCCAAGCGTCAGCTCTCCCACGGGCAGGATCCGCACCGTGTGGGCAACGGACGGGTCGACAGTCACGCCGAAGGTGAAGCGTTCGGCGGTGCCGGACGCAGCCTCCGCCTCCCCGACCAGATTGCCGTCCACCAGGACCTTGAAGCGCACCGGCCCCGTGGCGGACATGCCGCGCGCCGCCTCGACGGTGATGGGGACGGGCCGGGTGATGACCTCCTCCGGCTTGGGCGGGGGACGGACCAGCGGGCCGCCGAACATCTCCTCTCCCAGCCCGAAGGACAGCAGGCCGCCCCAATAGAGCCCGACTTGGCCGGCGACCACGTCCTTGCCGTCCACCGCGCCCTTGTCGTAGGTGGCGCGCGCGTCGGTGGATTGGACCTCCTGCCCGTCGACGGTGATGGAGCCGACGAACAGGTTGCGGTCCACCCCGTTCACCACCCCGTCGTTGTCGTACCAGATCGAAATCCGATGGGCCTGATCGGGGTCGAGCGCGGCGGTGAAGCGGTAGGGCGTGCTGGAGGTGGCGGCGACCCACGCCTCGCCGATCATCACGCCGTCGACCAGCAGCCGGAAATGCGGCGCTTGGCCGGCGGACACGCCCCAGGCGTTCACGACGATCGGGATGTCGATGGTCCGTTGCGGGGGCGTGGACATGCGGGACCCTGGAGCCTGCGGGCGGGAAACCGCCCGTCCCGAGGGTTGCGGAATGCTCCCTCGCTCTCCAAAGCTGGCATACCACTATCGATTGGGCGTGTGACATTGGTCCCAGAATGGCCACAGCCGGGACACTGGTCACAGCCCATGCGGGAAGGCTTGCCGGGGCTCGCGGAGCGGCGGTAGATAGCGGTGCCCCTCCCGCCTCCCACGCCGAGCCCTTCATGACCCTGCCGCCGACCTTCGACGCGGATGCCCTCGCCCGCTATGCGGCGGCGGATGTCGTTTTTCTAGCCCAGGATGGCTTCCGGCAGCCCTCCGCGCGGGTGCGCTGCTACAACTTCGCCAAGGCGCTGCGCCAGCAGGGGCTGCGGGCGGAGGTGCTGTCCTTTTTCGACCATCTGGGCGCCACCGATCAGGCCGGCGCCCTGTCCACCATCCCCGAAGAGGAGAAGATCCGCCTGAACCTGGAGGCACACCGGGTGCTGGCGACCAACCCGCGGGCGGTCCTCTATGTCCAGAAAGTCGGCTACCACACGCTGGCGGCAGCCCTGGCGGCGGAGCGGGGCGGCAACCGGATCGTGCTCGACTACGACGACTACGAACTGGACATGCAGCCCTTCCGCCGGCTGGAGCCCTGGTTCCCCAGCCTGCGCCCCGACCAGCTCTTCCACACGGTGGCCAACCGGGCCGGGGCCTGCGTCGCGGCCAGCCACCGGCTGGAAACGCTGTTGGCGCCGCTGAATTCGAACACGCACCTGATCCACACGGTGGCCGACCAGGACCTGTTCACCGCCGACGGGCGGGACGCGCCGCGCCGCCGCTTCGGGGACCGGGTGAACATCCTCTATTCCGGCGACTTCTGGGGCGATATTCCCATGAAGGACGTGCTGTTCGCGGTGGACGCCTTCGCGCTGGTCCCCCGCGCCGTGCGCGACCGCGCCTGTTTCCACATCATCGGCTTCGGGCGGGCCTGGGAGGAGTTGAAGCGGCGCCTGAGGGAGCGGTTTCCGGACCTGCCCAACCTCGAACTGCACGAGTTCATCCCGCCGACCGAGATCCCCGCCGTGCTGCGGGAGATGGACATCGGCGTGCTGCCCTACTCGGCCAACGAGTTCAATGTCGCCAAGAGCCCGACCAAGATGTTCGAGTTCCTGCTGGCCAAGGTGGCGGTCTGCGCCACGCCGGTGGGCGAGGTGACGCACTGCCTGGAGAACGGCGTGTCCGGCCTGCTGGCCGAGGGGATGGAGGGCTATTCCGCGGCGCTCGCCCAGCTGATCGGCGACGACGCCTTCCGCCGGGAGGTGGCCGAGGCCGCCCACTGGGTGGCGATGGAACGTTTCTCCCTCCAGGGCATCGCCGCGCGGCTGGCCGCCGTCGTCCGCGGCCTGCTGGAGCCGGAGCCGCGGGCGGAATCCCCCGCCGTGACGACGCTGGAGGATTTCCTGGCCGCCCGTCTCGCCCGCCCGGTCCCGCCGGCCCCGCGCGAGGTGCATCTGATGCGCCGCGACCTGGAAGCCCTGCTGGCGACCGAGGATCTGGAGGGCGCCGACCCGCGCCGCTGGAGCGGGCCGCTGGTCGCCGCCCTCGACTGGCCCGGCCTGATCAGCGTGGAGCGGGTGGCGCCGGACCGCGTGACCGCCCTGAAGGCCGCGGCGGCGCGCCACCGCAACGCCGCCCGGCTGCGCCCGGAGATACTCCTGCCGGTGCAGGAACGGCCCTCCGGCCCCCCGGCGCTCAGCAAGCTCGCCGCGGCGGAGGATTGGGACGACCCGTCCTGGCGGCCCTGGGCGGTGCGGGTGCGGACCAACGTCTCCACTTTCCAGGCCCCCTACATCGACGATGCCGACGCGGAGCGCCGCCGCGACGAGGACGCCCGCAACAACATCGACAATTTCTTCAAGCGCAGCCGCGGCACCTGGGAACGCGCCCAGTTCCTCTACGGCCTCGACCGGCTGGGGGTGCTGGAACGTCCGTCCCGCGCCCTGGTGCTGAGCGCCGAGGTGGACGGCTTCTACCTCATGCTGACCGAACTGGCGCGGGCCGTCGGGGTGGTCAATGTCGGGCCGGGAGCGGCGGCCCACGCCGAGCGGGTGGCGCGCGGCGACCGTGACCCCTGGCTCGCCAAGCCGCGCCGCTTCCACCGCGACCGCATCGCGATCCATCACGGGATGCCGGGGCGGGATCTGTTCGCCGACGCGCCGTGGGATGCCGTCGTCCTGCCGCAGAACACGCTGCCGCGCCTGGTGGCGGAGGGGAAGGCGGCGGAGCTGCTGGCCTGGATCGACCGGCGTCTGGCGCCGGGCGGGGTGCTGGCCTTCTCGGCGGAGGTCCGGCTGAACGGGCGTCCGGGCGTGCCGGGGCTCACCCCGCGTCAGGCCACGGCCCTTGGGGATACCCTGGCGGGCATCGGACTGGACCTGCCGGGGCCGGTGGACCTGTCGCTCAGCGACGCCACGCTCGACCGGTTCGTGACCACCGGCGCGCCGGGCTCGGCAAACCCGAACTTCGCCGCCCGCACCGGCGAGGCCCTGCACGTCACCGCCGTCTGGTTCGCCCGCAAGCGGGTCGATGCCCCGGGCGGCGGCTGGGAGAGGCTGGCCCGGTTCCTGGCCTGACCACCTCTCCCCCGTTCCTCATTCCGCTGGAACGGGCGCGTCGTCGTAGAGGTCGTGCAGGGCGGCGGCGGGAACTCCCAGCCGGGCCGCGTCCTGCCGCATCGCCGTGCGGGAGGAGACGATGCGCGGCGTGAGGAAGACCGGCCCGGTGAAGCCGGGCAGGGCGGCGGGGGCCTCCACCGGGGCGCCGTCCAGCGACTGCCCGGCCAGCTTGCCGTCGAACAGCCGCACGCGGCCCTCCGTGATGAGCGGCTTCAGCGCCGGCACCTGCCCCAACGTTTCGAAGAAGTCGGTGCCGATGCCCCACAGGGCCACCGGGCCGTCCGCCGCCGCTTCGATCACCGCGGCACCCAGCGCGCGCCACTGGCGGATCAGGTAGTCGGAGCTGCTCTTGGCCTTGTCGGCCCCGATGGCGAGGTCGCCTTCGGACAAACGGCGCATCTTCTCGCCGCCGTCCGGCACGTAGAGATACTGCTCGTCGAGCGCCGCCCCGGCGTAGCGGTCGAGATGGCCCTTCTCCCTCAGGGTGGACATGGGCGTGCCTTCGATCTCGCCGCAGCCCGTCTCCTGGAAGGTGTCGAGCGGCAGGCTGGCGATGTAGGCCTTGGTGTCCTGCATTTGCTCGCGCGTTTCGCCCGGCAGGCCGTAGGTGAAGGTGCCGTGCACCGTCATGCCCAACCGCTTGATCTCATGCACCGCGGCGCGCGCGGTCTCCAGGTTCAGGCGCTTGTTGACGATGTTGTCGTTGACCCACTGGTTGCCGCTCTCGAAGCCCAGCTTGACGCCGAAGCAGCCGCTGTCGCGCATGGCCTGCCACGTTTCCAGCTTGATGGTGTCGGCGCGGCACATGGCCGACCAGGGCAGGCCGATGCGGGTCATCACCTCGCAGATCCCCAGGACGTGCTTGTCGCCGAGGTTGAAGGTATCGTCGTCGAAATAGATGGACCGGTAGCCGTAGCGTCCGACCAGATCGCGCAGCATCCCCTCCACATAGTCCGGCTCGTAGAAGCGGACCGAGCGCTTGCCGGTGCCGTCCGGGTCGTTGCCGGTCATGGTCGCCGGCCAGACGCAGAAGATGCACTTGTAGGGGCAGCCGCGGCTGGCCCAGACCTGGAGCTGCGGCGCCTTCTGCCCGGCGGGGTTCACGTCCCAATAGCGGTGGGCGATGGTCTCGTCGAAGTAGGGGTAGGGGGCGGCGTTCATCTCCGCCACCGTCAGCAGCTCGTGGGGAAGCACGCCGGTGGCGCCGTTCAGCACGCGCACGCTGCCCTTCTCGTACTCGCCCTGGATGACGGCGTGGATGGGGAACTGCTCCATCACCGCCTCGCCCTTGGCGGACATGGCGCCGGTCAGCACGATCTTGGTGTCGGGCAGGATCTCCTTGACGCGCCGCACGATGGTCTGGTCGTGGTCCCAGCAGGGCGTTGCCGTCTCGATGAAGATGTACTCGTACCGCTCGTCCCGCAGATGCTGGAAATAGCTGTCGTAGGATTCGCGCAGCGCGATGGAGTCGCGGAAGACGACCTTCGCCCCGGTGGCCTTGGCGGCGTAGGTCGCGGCGTAGCCCATGAAAAAGGGATAGGGCAGATACTCCCCGAACACGAAATTGCCGGGCGAGGAGTGGGCCTGGTTGGTGTGCGGCCACCGCGAACCGGCGCGCACGCCGCTGAACCAGGCGGAGGCCGGGGCGTCGTGGCCCGCGAACTCGAACCGCTTGATCCACCAAGGCGGATTGCTGAACAGGACCTTCATCGCGCTTCCTTCCACCGCTCCCCGCGGATCGTCATTCTCAGGCCAACCGTCACTGGCGGGCGAACCGGTCGGTCATTTCGGCGTGCATCTCGGCCAGGATGCCGTCGATGTCGCGGGTCAGCGACCAGCCCGGATAATGCTCCTGGAAACGCCGGATGTCGCTGATCCACCAGATGTGATCGCCGATCCGGTTGGTCTCGTCGTAGCTCCAGGCCATCGGGCGGCCGGTCAACTGCTCGGCCTTGGCGATGGCCTCCGCCATCGAGCAGTTGGAATGGCGCCCGCCGCCGATGTTGTAGACCTCCGCGCTGCGCGGCGCCTGGAAGACATGCCAGAAGGCGTTCACCAAGTCGAAGGAATGGATGTTGTCGCGCACCTGCTTGCCCTTGTAGCCGAACACCCGGTAGGGCGTGCCGGTGACTGCGCATTTCACCAGATAGGCCAGGAAGCCGTGGAGCTGGGCGCCGGAATGGCCCGGCCCGGTCAGGCAGCCGCCGCGGAAGCAGGCGGTCTTCATGCCGAAATAGCGCCCGTACTCCTGCACCATCACGTCCGCGGCCACCTTGGAGGCGCCGAACAGGCTGTGCTTGGTCTGGTCGATGCTCATCGCCTCCGGGATGCCGTGGGCGGCCCAGGGGTGGGACGGGTCCAGCTCCCAGCGGCTCTCCAGCTCCACCAGCGGCAGGGCGTTTGGCGTGTCGCCGTAGACCTTGTTGGTCGAGGTGAAGATGAAAGGCGCGTCCGGGCAATGGCGCCGTGCGGCCTCCAGCAGGTTCAGCGTGCCGTTGGCGTTGACTGAGAAGTCGGTGAAGGGCTCCCGCGCCGCCCAGTCGTGCGAGGGCTGGGCCGCCGTGTGGATCACCAGCGCGATGGAGGCGCCGTAGCGCGCGAACAGCGCGTCGATGGCGTCCTGGTCGCGGATGTCCGCGGTGACATGGCTGTAGGACGGGTGCCGCTTCTCCAGCCGCTCCCGGCTCCAGGCCGTGCTTGCCTCGTCACCGAAGAAGTAGCGGCGCATGTCGTTGTCCACACCGACGACGTCGAACCCTTTCTCCGCGAAGAAGCCGACGGCTTCGGCGCCGATCAAACCGGCGGACCCAGTGACGATGACGACGGACATGAAGGAGGTCTCCTCGGAAGAATGGGGCGGTGTGACCACCGAGCGTCGTCTATAACAGAATAGGTTCCAGGATGCGCCGGTTGGCGTCCAGCCAGCCGAACAGTTCGTCCATGATGGCACCGGGGAGGTGTTGCGGACGCCAGCCGGTCGCCTGCGTGACGTCTGCGTTGTCGGTCACGTACCAGGGAATGTCGGCGGCGCGGGTTTCCGGACTGGCGGCGATGGGGATGCTCCGGCCCGCCCGCTCCGCGCAGAGTGCGGTCAGCTCGGCCAGCGAGACGCTCACCTCCGGCCCGCCACCCACGTTGAAGACGCGGCCCTTGAACCGGTCCATGCCGGCCACCTGCACCGTCAGCAGATCATACAGGTCGGCGACGTGCAGCATGTCGCGCACTTGGAGCCCTTCGCCGCCGAAGCCGCTGTAGGACAGGGTGCCACCATACAGGTACCGGGCCGCCCACAGCACGACGACGCCCTGGTCGACCTTGCCCATCTGCCAGGGGCCGGTCAGCACGCCGCACCGGTTGATGACGGCGCGCAGGCCGTACATGGCGCCGTATTCCTCGATCATCAGTTCCGATGCCAGCTTGGTGGCGCCGTAGATGGACCGGCTGCCCGGCATCGGGAAGGCTGTGGAGATTCCGGCCGCCGACCAGCCCGGCCCGCTGGCTTGGTCCGGCAGTACCAGCCGGGTGGCACCCCGCTCCAGCGGCAGCCGGCGCAACGGGTCGATCGGGTAGACGCGGCTGGTGGACAGGAACACTATGTCGGCGCCGTGGCGCCGCGCCGCCTCCAGGCAGTTCACCGTGCCGACGAGGTTGGTGTTGATGACATAGGCCGGGCTGCCGTCATAGCCGGCGTGCACCGACGGTTCGGCGGAGCATTCCAGCAGCAGGTCGAAGGCTCCGAGTTCCTCCAGATCCTCCGGGTTGCGCACGTCGCCGTGGGCGAAGCGCACGCCGCCCGCGCGCAGACGCTCCAAGGCCAGTTCCGAGCCGCGCCGGCGCAGGTTGTCGAAGGCGACGACCTCGGCTTCGGGGCGGTCGCGCTTGAACAGAAGAGCGAGGTTGGACCCCACGAAGCCGGCCCCTCCGGTGACGACGATCCTGTGAGGGCGTGTGGTGTTCATGGCGGGGGAAAAATCCTACTTCAAGAATATAGAGGGATGATCGAAGGGGCCTGGTTAATAAAGCCTAAAGTCATACGCGCCAAGCCGGTCTTGTCCCCTTCCCATAGGGTGTCGTCCGCATCTCCTGTTGCGGTCAATATCGCAAATTGTTGCCCTGGAGAGGCTCATTCAGGTATGCCACATTTTCAAATTGGCTGAGTGCTGGAGACCCTTCATGCTGTCGGTTGTGCTGTACGGACGGAATGATTCGCATGGTTACAACCTTCACAAACGTGCAGCCGTCAGCTTCAATTGCATAGCCGAAGTGCTGGACGATCCGGACGATGAATTGATCTTCGTCGATTACAATACGCCGAACGACCTTCCAACCTTTCCCGAAGCCATCGCCGACACCCTGACCGAGCGTTGTCGGCACCGACTCCGGATCCTGCGTATCCGCCCCGAAGTGCATGAATCCTTCCGCACCCGCACACATCTGGTGGCGCTGGAATCGGTGTCCCGTAACGCAGCAATCCGCAGGGCCAATGCCGCCAACCGATGGATACTGTCGACGAACACCGACATGGTGTTCGTGCCGCGTCAGCGAGGGGACTCGTTGTCCCGTATTGTCGCCGGTCTGCCAGACGGATTCTATGGGCTGCCCCGTTTCGACGTCCCACAGGCGCTCTGGGAATCGGTGAACCGTTCCGATTCCCAGGGGATCATTGAGCAATTTCGCCGCTGGGGCCGACATTTCCACCTGAATGAAATTGTCTATGGCAACAGCCTGATTCGCTTCGACGGGCCGGGCGACTTCCAATTGATGATGCGGGACGACATCGCCGCGATCCACGGCTTTCACGAAGGCATGATTCGTGGTTGGCACGTCGATTCCAATCTTTGCAAGCGCATGCTGCTCCTGCGTGGTGCGATCGGATCGGTCGAAGACAAGGTGCTCGGCTACCATTGCGATCACTCCCGTCAAGCGACGCTGGCGAACCAAAGCACCAAGATCGAGAACGACCCCAACCTTTATGTCTTCGGTGTCGAAACGCCGTACATTCCCATGCAGGCTGATGATTGGGGGCTGCCGGACGCGCCGGTTGAGGAGATCCGGCTGACAGGTTCCCACGTCGCGCGATGCGCGACGGCGTTGGAGCGGACCTTGGAGCCGATGACTGTCGACCGTTATGAGGCTGACTATCTGCCTGAGCGGTACAACGATCTGACCTATACGCCGGAGCATGCGCTCCCCTATATCGCTGACCATCTGACGACGCTCCCGCTCAACGCCGATATCGGCTATTTCGGTGGATGCGCGCGCACTTTCATGCTGTTCCGGTGCTGTGCCGAAGCCCTGGGCTTTACAGGCCGTATCCTGATCGAGCCGTTCATGGAAACTTGGCTGCTGGCAGACGCGGAGAATGCCGGCCCGGCCGGCGGTAGTGTCGCTACGGCACCCGCCGACGACATTGCGGATCGGGCATCCGCTCTTTTCTTCGAGTTCGGCCTCGACAATATTCCGCCTTTCGACACGCGGACGGTGGCTCATATGCTGGAAGGCATCGCCTCTGAGGAGGAGCGCCAGCGTATTATCGGCCAGCAGCGCCTGTTGTCGGTTGGCGAGGACGGACTGGCCCGGCTGGGTGCCGTGCACGCGGCTTTCCGCAGCATCGTCCGCCGCATGCGCCGTCCCGACCGGCTGGTTCGCGCCGGCGCGAAAAAGTTTTTTGCGATCAATGCGGTGAACAACATCTTCGAATACAGCTTTGCCGCCCACATCAATCTGACTTGGCCGCCCTTTACGACCCGCCTGCGTCATGGATACCTGCGTCCGGAATGGCGGTCCGTCATGGCGCACCCCGATTGGACCGACCTGCAGACCTATCTGGCGGCTGAACTGAAGCGTGGACGGTCGGTCGAGTTCTGGGAAGTCCGGATGTTGTTGGATGATGCCCGGTATGTCTGCGGACAGGAACACCCCGAAGCGGTCGAGCCGTGGCGGTTCAGCGAGCCGTTGGCGGCGTTGCTGCGATGGCCTCTCCTGCCGGGTCGCATCGGTTTAGCGCCGGCGCGCATCGCCGCTGCGCTTTCATGGATCGAAGAACATCGGCTCGCCGCACGGCTGCGGCCACGCGTGACGGTGCCCCGACCGGAGGCCGGCACGGAAGCGCATCCCCTCAGCAAGCTGTGTGGAATCGAGGATTGGGAGAAATCCGACTGGTTTTCCCTCGCGGATGATTATGTCGGTGGGAACACCGTGTTGCGGTATTCCGTGTCGACGAACCACCATTTCAAGCGGAGCCGCGGTGTGTGGGAGCGTGTGCAGGCACTCTGGGCCATGGAGCGTCTGGGGGTCTTGCACTCCAGTGCCCGCGTGGCGGTCTTGACCCCGGACGTGGATGGTCTTTACGCGTATCTGAGCCTGTTCGCCCGGCATGTCGATGTGGTTCCCGGTGGGGTCGAGCGGGCGGACGAGGGCTGGCTGAGCAAGCCGCGCTTCTTCGCCCGTAGCAAGATCAGTTTCCATGACGGCTGCGGTGCGGCGACGCTGACGGGGCGGGAGTGGGATGCGGTCTTCTGCACGCAGAATGTCCTGTTCCGGGATGGGCCGGAGAGGGTGGCTGGAAGGCTCGCGGCGCTGGATTGGCATGTGAGGATCGGAGGGGCCGCCGCTGCTTCGGTCGAGGTCGTCCTGGACGGCGGGCGGCATCGCCCCTGTCTGACGCCAGACGAGGTGGAGGCGATTCGGGACCTTGTGGAGCGCTACACGGGATGGCGCTGTGCCGGGGCCTTCGACTGGTCGATCAGCGACAACACATTGGATCGCACGGCGCGGGACGGCACGGCCGAAATGCGGCGTCCCCATACGGTGGTCGACAGCGGAGGCGTCCTGCACACCGTCGGCATCCTTGTCCTACGCAAGGAGGCCGAGACAACGGACGGCGGTTGGCAACGTCTGGCCGATGCCTTGGCTGGCCTGTGAGGCGACCGCGCACATGATCTCCATCATCGTCTACGGCCGGAACGACCATCACGGCTACAATTTCCACAAGCGGGCAGCGATCAGCCTCAATTGCTTGGCCGAGATGCTGTCCGATCCGGACGACGAGATCCTATTTGCCGACTACAACACGTCCGACGGTTTTCCGACTCTGGTCGAGGCCATTCGCGACACCTTGACGGAGCGCTGTCGCCGGCTTCTGCGGGTGTTCCGCATCCGCCCCACCGTGCATGAACGGTTTCGCGCCCGTACCCATCTGGAGGTGGTGGAGGCGGTGTCGCGCAACACGGCGCTGCGGCGTTCCAACCCGGCTAACCGCTGGATCATGTCCACCAACACGGACATGATCTTCGTCGCCCGCGATCCTGGACGCTCGCTATCCGCCATCGCCGCCGAGAAGCCGGATGGATTCTATCATCTGCCCCGCTTTGAACTGCCGGAGACGCTCTGGGAGTCCTTGGATCGCCGGGATCCACACCGCATCATTGAGATGGTCAGGCGTTGGGGGACGCACCTGCACCTGAACGAGGTTGTGCACACCGACGCCTTCGCCCGGTTCGACGGCATTGGTGACTGCCAGCTTGTGCTGCGCAAGGATCTGTTCACCATCAACGGCTTCCATGAAGGCATGCTGGTCGGCTGGAACGTCGACATGAACTTGTGCCGGCGCCTGCGTCACTTGTACCCGGAAACGGGAAGCTTGCTGGACGACGTGTTCGGTTACCACTGCGATCACACCCGCAAACCGACGGCGGCGCTCAGCGCAGCCGCCATCCAGAACGATCCGCATGTGTTTATCAATGCGGTCGTCCGTCCCGACCTGCCGGAGCAAGCGGAAACCTGGGGTCTGCCTAGCGATCCGGTCGAGGAGTATCGAGGGATCGACCTGCCGGCCGACCGTTTTGTCACCGCGCTCGACGCGATATCGAAATCCCTGGACCAACCCTATGCCGAAGCCCGCAACGACCGCAGCGCTTATCTCTCCCTGACCTATTCTCCGGAACATGTTTTGCCCTACGCCGCTGACCACTTGTCGACCATTCCCCATGATGGCTTCGTTGGTTTTGTCGGAGGGTCCCATGCCATGCTTCGTCAACTTGCCGCCCTTTGGCGGGATATGGGAGGTCGGGGGACCTTCCTGGTGCTTGATTCGCTTACTGAAGATGGCGTCCTGTCGGATGTCGCTGAGGCGGTGCCGCTTGACAGACTGCACCGGTCGGCGCGAATTTTGATCTTCGACTTCTCGGTTGATCACGAGGTGGCACCGGAAGGGGAAATCCGGCATGTCCGCGATCTCAACCCGGCGATCCGCGACCGCCTTGGCCGCGTCAAAGGGGCTTTCAACCGGCTGGTAGCCATGGCGCGGCGTGATGGCGGTGCGGCCATGCAGCGCAAGTTCGTGTGCCTGAACGCCATCAACACTTACTTCGGAACGGTGGCGCGTACGGAATTGATGTTCACCTGGACTCCCTTCACCACTCGTGTCTGCTACGGATCGGTACGCTCCGACGACCAGCCCGTGGCTCCGCTCCGCTCCGGCGGTGCCATGGCGCTTCATCTGGAAACGGCGTTGGGGCGCGGTTTTGCGGTCGATCCATGGGAGCTGACCATGCTGCGCGCTGACTTGGCGGTGGTCGCTGCGTCTGAGGATCTCAGTGCAGTCGACCCTCGTTGCTTTACCGAACCGCTGCTGGCGCTGCTGAGTTGGCCGGGGGTGGCGGCGGAGTTCGGGTTGCCCCCGGAAAAGGTCGAGACCCTGCGACACGAGGTTGGGCGTCGCCGCCCCTCAGCCCGGTTGCGATCGTCGATTGATCCACGTTTCGCGGCGCTTCACGCATTCGGTGCCGGGCGGGTGTCGCTGAGCAAGATCGCCGCCGCCGAGGATTGGGAGGACCAGCACTGGCGCCTCTGGGCCGAGCGGCTGACGCGGGAAGGCCTTGGCTACATCGTCTCGACCTACAATTACTTCAAGCGCAGCCTCGGTGTCTGGGAGCGGGTGCAGATCCTATATGCGCTTGACAGCCTGGGTGCGTTGACATTGGACGCACGCATTGCTGTGATGACGTCGGGGCCGGATGGGTTGCCCATGTTCCTGGCCGATCGGGTGGGGCAAGTGGACGTGATGCCCTTTCCGCTCTCCGAAACCGGCCCGGAGATGCCAGAAAGCCTCTTCGTGGCATGCAAGAACCGTTTTCACGACCCGGAGCGGCTCGCCGGGTGCGATCTCCGTCCTACGGTTACGGGCGAAGCGTGGGACGCCATTGTCATAACTGGAGGAAAAATTCTGGAGAGAGGGGCTGCCGTGGCGAGCGAACTCTTGGTCCGGCTCGGGCGTCTCCTTCGGCCCGGCGGCACCCTCGTGTTCTCGACGCCCATCGAGATGTCAGTAGAGCCGATTGGGCGCACGCCAGGGCTGGATGTCGTCCTGACTCTGCTTGCGTTAGGCCAAGAGCGTGCCGGGTTGCGTCCGCAGGGAAGTCTTGATTGTTGTCTCGCCAATCATACCCTCGACCGCGTTGCTCAAAAGGGAACAGAACAAACCGCCCGCCCTCATCTCGTCATCATGGGAGAGGCCTCCTTGACGACGGTCGCTGTGCTGTGTCTGCGCAAGGACGACGACGAGACAGAGGATGCGGAAGGCGGATGACGCTTTCATGGGACTGTCAGGAATTCCGTGTACGGGCCGGTTGTGATCAGGCGAGCGTGAACCGGTCCTCGAAGAGGATGGCGAGC